>JAUCPW010000039.1 GCA_030373045.1 Candidatus Fermentibacter sp. | reverse complement strand
GGGTACCATACTGGACAAGGCCGCCGGTTCAAGAATCGGCGGCCTTGGTCTTTCATGTCATCATCGTCCTGCAGTCAACAGGACGAGCGCCGCCTGATTCCTCAGCTATATCATGGGTGGCAAATTCGGTAACGGAACGCCTCCGCAATCGGGATCCGGCTTGCCCTGGCCCAGGTCGACTATCATCATCGATCCATGCATGGGAACGGCTCAGGGGCAGGTCAAACTACAAAGTTCGAGCAATTGCAGTGATCCGATGCGATGTCATCCTGGAGCTCCGAGTTCGTCTCTCGGGCCTGGAGGGGTTGGAGTGCGGAGCAGAACTGGTGGAACAGGTGCGGGCTCTCGGATTCATGATGTACTCCTGGTTCTCGCAGGGATAGCCGGGCTTCTGGCGAAGAAGTGGCTTTCTCCGGCACTCGGCGAAATCACCCTCTCCTACTTCGGCAACCTGGCAGCTTCGTTCTCGGTCTACTACCTCGTCCGTATGGCTTTTGGCGTGAAACTCGGGCGTTTGGCGATCGCAGGGGTTGCCCTGGCCGTTGTCGAGACCTTTGAGCTGACCAACGGTTTCGGAGTGATGTCGAATGTCTACGATCCATTCGACTACCTGGCAAATGCATTCGGCATCGCTGCTGCCATCCTGTTCGACATGATTCCATCTGAAAGGTCAACGCACGACGTGCGGGCATAGCTGCACCTCGAGCTCAGATACCGGTTCCATAGTGACTGGCTCTCCTGCTTGGTCGCTGCAATGCATCTCGGAGAATGGCTTCGGATTCTCCGGCAGGGAGGCGTTCATGAAGCTGTTCATACTAGCCTCATTTCTCATTCTCTCGTCAGCATCGACTGGTTCCGCAACACAGCATTTCTGGTCTGTCGGGCCAGGCGTACAGTGGCCTGCCTGATGCATGTGCCGTCGAGTTCTCTGTCTTCGAGATGTCGGGCCGCATAGTGAAGGCCGTCATCGCTGCGGAGTTCCAGCCGGGCTGGCACTCGATCCAGCTCGGTAACCTCTTCACGGGCATCTATTTCGTGCGAATGAGGGTCTGGGAGTTCGAGGCAGCGAGCGCTTCGTGGTCATAGAGTAGCTTTTGGAGGAGACTCCCCGCAGTCCATGAGAGTGTCGATCAGAGGGAGCCATACTGGACGAAGGCTGTCGGAAGACTCTCCGGCAGCCTTCTTTCGTTCCGGTCGAGAAGTGGCATCCTGATCCGCCTCGGGGTAGACACGGCACGCACACGCAATTTCCCTGAGGGATACTCCTGTTGCGCTTCGCGGCGACTTCGCATAGCGAAATCGATGATCTGGCCGGCAAACCGGCAATAACGGCCATGCTTGCCTGATCTGGCCGACAAGGTCATCTTAGGGCATGACCAGATCACAGTTCGCCTGGATCGTCGCCCCTCCGCGGCTCGACCACGGGGCTCTGTCGCCGCTCATCGGCTCCGCGGAGAGGGCTGTTGGTCGCCTCGACGCCTTCGTCTCGCTCATGCCGTGCCCGGATCATCTCCTGGCTCCGCTCAGGATAGGCGAGGCCATGCTTTCCTCCAGGATCGAGGGCAGCCGGACAACGCTCGATTCGATGCTGGAATCCTCGGCAGGGTCCAGTGACGACGACCTGGAGGCCAGGGCCTATCTCGCGGCGATGACGGGCGCCGAGATGGCCTGCACGGACGGCCTGAACCTCGAGGCGCTGCTGGAAGCCCACCGGGTCCTGATGGAGGCGAGCGGCCGGGGCGGGAGGGCCAGACCCGGGATGCTCAGGACCGAGCCGGTGTGGATCGGGCGCGGAGGAACCATCGAGAACGCCACATATGTCCCGCCACCGGCCGAAGATGTGCGGGGACTCCTGGAAAGGGCGATCGGCGAGGCCGGCAGGGCGGATGTGGATCCCCTGGTGGCCGCGGCGCTGTTCCACGCGAGATTCGAACTGGTGCACCCCTTCAGGGACGGCAACGGGAGGATAGGGAGGATGTTCGTGCCCATCCTCCTGATGGCGAGGGGAGCGGTACGGAGGCCGTTCCCCATGGTCAGCCGGCACCTCGAGTCGAACCGGGAGGAATACTACCTGCGCCTGCAGGGGATCTCCCGCTCTGGCGACTGGAACGGCTGGACTTCGTGGTTCATCGAGGCGCTCAGGATCCAGGCAGATGCCGACATCGAACTCATCACATCCCTGATCGACCTGCGGGAGGAACTGCTCGTATCCATGGCAGCGGCGTACGGGGGCCGCGTCCCGGTCCCGGCCGTGGACGCGATGTTCAGCAGGCCCGTCTTCACCGTCCCGGAGATCGCAGGCATGTCCGGCATCCCGGAGAGGACGCTCCGGAGATTCGTGGGTTTCCTGTCTTCAGAGGGGACGGTCGAGGAGATCGCGCCCGGCGCAGGCCGTAAGGCGGCCGTATTCAGGTTCACGAGGCTTCTTGCACTTCTCCGGTCGAAGTACTGACACGTTTCCGGGCCTGACATCGGGAGCTGGCCGGCAAGGGCATGATGTCGGCCATATCATGCCCATGTGGCCGATAATCTAGGCGGGGATAAGCCACCTGCTCAGTTCGAGAGGCAGGTTCCTGATGACCGTGAAAACCACCACGGCGATGAGAAAGGCTTTCCCCACGATCAGAGAGGATCTGCAGCCGACCCGGAAGGGCGCTCTGCCAGGATGGACTATTTCTGCCGCGAGGCCGGTCAGTATCAGCACTAGCGATGGAGTGAGCAGTGCATTCGAGCGGAGTGACTCGCTGAGCCTTCCCGCGACGAGGAGGTCCAGCGCTCTCATCGAACCGCAGCCGGGGCAGAAGAGGCCAGTCAGCTCGTGGAAGGGGCACCCGGGAATCCACCAGTGAGATTCGGGCCCGGTGAAGAGCATGAAGGCAGCGAGTGACGCAAGCATCGAAAGAGTGATCAGAGCCCGGAGCCTCGTGCCGGGCGCGCCTGCGCAAGTCAACTCAGCGCTCTCCGACTGATACGATGAACTGCATGGCAACATACGCCAGGGTCGACAGAACCCCGGTGACGACCGCTGCCAGAACGAAGTTCTTCGCGCGCGAGGCCGCCCTCCTGGCACCTTCGAAGTCGCCGCAAGATGCGAGCCTGTCGACGCTGGCGGCGTTGATGATGCCTCCGATGCCCAGCGGCATGCAGCAGAGGATCGTGACGAGCAGCGATTCGATGAACCAGTTCTTGATCGGAGGCTGTCCCGGGGGATACACCGGGGCTCGGGAAGGCTGCCGGTATGGGTCGCCATCCGCCGTTTCGGGCGGGGGCACGGGGGTCGGCCTCGGCAGCTTCCTGCCGCAGTAGCTGCAGTAACCCGTACCGGTCGGCTCGTCGGCTCCGCAGGAGGGGCATTCCGGCATGGACAGGCTCCTTCACAAAGGCGTTTCGCTCCTTGATCGACCCTGCACAATCGGGCCGCGGCCCGACGGGGTCAATGCCCGGATCGCAACATCCCGGGCGGTCGCCCGAGACCAGCCGCGCAAGACATACTGGAGGCGGTGACGGACCGGGATGATACACGAAATGACTATTCTCAAGGCTTCCGGAAGATCGTCAGGACCCTCCTCCTCGAGTCCTCGTCGAACTCGTCCACCTCGACCGGAACGAGGCCTGAGCCTGCTGCGGTCCGGAGGAAGTCATCGTGCCCGGAGTACAGGTCCGCCTCGCGGGCAAACCTCGAATAGTCCACGACCGGCAGGATCCCGTAGGTGTCGGGATCGGGGTTGTAGAGGGCGACGTATCGCCCGCCGGGCGTGAGAATGCGGGAAATCTCCGAGAGGACTCTGCTGATACCCATGATCTCCGGAAGTGCAGCTAGCGACGTTATCAGGTCGATGGATCGGTCCCGGAAGGGTAGCTGCAGGATATCTGCACCCACGGCTTCGCAGCAGGAGGCTCTGCCGAGGTATTCGAACTTGCTCTGGATCGCCCAGAGGCACTTGTAGTCCCTCTCGGCCGCGAAGATCCTTTGATCTCCGGTGAGAACGCTCGCGATGCAGCAGATCCCGCTTCCCCCGCCGGAGGCGATGTCCAGGATCGTATCTGCATCTGCCGATATGGCAGCATCGACGAATGCTCTCACGGATCGTCTCATGGCTGTGATCGATGCTTCGAGCTTTTCCTTTCTGCCCCTGCTGCCGAGCCACCTCCCGCTCATCCGGTATACGACCTGTCCGTCGAGTCCTTCCGGGATCGCGGCAGATCCTGGTTTCGAGCCTGGGATGCAGCCGGTCAGCCTGCCGGGAGACTTCAGCAGGTCGATGGCACTGTCCACCCCCATCCGTGCGAGCCTGCCCATCGAGAGAGGCCCTTCGACAGGCGTGAGGTCAGGGATTCCGAGTACCTCGTCGATAGGGGCCTTCCATTCGTGTATCCCGTCATGCCTGACCAGGAGCGGCCTTCCATGGAAGATGCGGAAATCGCACCGGCAGCCGGTGCAGGTCAGATCCGCGGAACGAAGAATGATTCCTGAAGAGCTTCGGCGCTCCAGGTCGAAGGTGGCGTGGCAGGCAGGGCAGCACAGCATTTCGAGGGCCGGCAGATTCATGATCCTCCCATCGGGCTCAATCCAGCGGGACTATCAGAATCACGCAATGCCAACGACAGCTGTTGCTGGGAGTTCGAATCCAGTATAGTGAATAAAGGGATTCGGGATTTATGCGCCCGACCAGCCCTCGGCTGACCTTGCCAGGAATGGATGAATCGACACCCGGCGACCCGATCGCCTGGCCACGCTCATGGTCGCTGCCGTAGGCGCGGTCGGCCCGGGATCCCGATCAACGCGGGATCGAATGCCCGATGAGCCTGATCTCCGGTATGAGGGTGGATGGGGAGGCAAGGGCCTCCATCTCGATCGCGCCACCGATCTCGGATTCGAGAACTACCAACTGGTAGCGGCAGGGATCGCCTCAACCGCTGCTCCAGGGCAGACCGGAAGGATACTCCGGTGTACCGATAGTTATCGATTCCGACGAAGACTCGGCCGCCAGAACCATGGATGCTAGAATCGTCAGAAGCAGGTTCTTCACGAATACCACCAAGGAACGGTCCTGTCTCGCAAGCTCCCGGAACATACCGAAGCGATCGTCGGTTCATAAGGCTCGGTTAAGTCAGAGCCCTCAACAATCTCGTCCTGTCGCCTTCCTGTTCAGGAACAGAGGACTCGACCTGCAGGGATGGCCTTCTTTTCGTTCTGGAACGATTCCAGAAAAGGCGGAACCGTATGCCGTGAACAATTCCGGGAGGTGGCGGGATCGGCGAAAAGCTGCCAGATGGGCAGTTTCGTCGCAGGGTTGCTATGTTGACACCCGGGGCCGGCTTATGCAGAATGAACAGGGATGAAACAGGGAGGTGCACGATGACTACTCTCTGTGCTGTTGCTCTGCTCATGCCTGCCGCTCTGGTCTCGGGCCAGGTCCGCCTCGACGAGCCCGTTTACATTCCTGCTTCCCACGCTCAGATCTCATACGATGACGGCACCGCATACTGGCTGACCTGGCACGGTCTCTACAGGGGTGTCTGGTTCAACCTGGCGGACTTCGGAGGCTCCGGCGAATGGGATGCAGACAACACCGAGTTCTGGTTCTACCACCACTCGAGCTATCCCTGGGACACCCCCTGCTTCTATGCAGAGGTCTACAATGGCGACGCCTCCGGGCCGATGACCCAGCTGGATCAGACCTCGGTCACCGCCACTCACTATGCAGCGGTATACGCCAACTACTCCACGCCGCTCATCTGCGACGAGCAGTTCTGGGTCATAGTCGACACCGAGCTCTCGACCGGCGGCTGGCCGTCGCTCCTGAGCGACAATACATCCCAGGGTGTCGACCACAGCTTCTACAGCGACGACTTCATCATCTGGCAACCATGGGTACCCTCGACCGTAGGGCTCGCCCGGACCACATGGGCCGAGGTGAAGACCCTCTTCGACATCCCGCGGTACCGCGCGACCCCGGGATGCTGCGACTACTTCATCAGAACGAGCGAAACCTTCTGGAGCGCGACCGGATCGCCGTAGAGTTCCAGGACCTCGGCGAGCCCTCATTATTGCGTCCGCAGGAACAAGCAGGTCCGGCACGGTCATTTGCGCGTCAACGGAAATGAAGAATCCCAAGCCAGGAGCCGGCCGGGTTTCCAGGAGCAATCGTTGACTGCTGCGCATGAGTGTTCGATACTTGTCTGGGCCGGCGAACACTGCGTTCAGCTGCACCGATCTTCAGGCCATCTGCCGGCCTGGAGGTGAGCATGATGAGATACGTGTTTGCTTCCTTGATCAGCTTCTGCCTCGCGAATGCCGACCAGGTTCTCATAGACGTCGACTTCAACTCACTTCCACCCTACTGGACGCTTACCGGCCCGGTAGAATGGACGTTCGGCGGATGTGCGAACATCCAGGTCCCCCAGAGCATTCCCGACTACTGGGGGATGATGAACTCCTACATGGTCCCGATTCCCTACGGAACCGACTCCCTCGTCATCGAGACCTCCGTGACGATCTTCGCCTACATCGACTGGGGCTCGGGGGATGCGAGGTTCAGGTACATTTCCCAGGGAGTGTGGCATGATCTATGGGTCAGGCACTTCGGAAACGCCGACACCACCTGGTCGGAGACAATTCATGCCAGCATTCCGTTCACGTGCGGGCAGCCGGTCTCACTGTACTTCGACACAATGGCCGGATACGGCCCTGGAGGGACTGCCTTCCTCTCCTGGACGGTTTTTCCGCTGACAATGACGGCATATGGTGAAGTGGGGCTCGAGAGCGACACATGGGCCCAGGTGAAGGCTGTCTTCGACGTGCCGCGGTACCGCTCGACCCCGGGCTGCTGCGACAACCTGATCCGGACAGGCGGATGGTGATACAACGCCGGCAAGGATGAATCGACTCGACCCTTCCCGGCTATCCCGCCATAGCATCAGACCATCCTTCCGGGTCTGTCACTGCAGATCTTCGTTTCCTATGGTGAGACGGGCACATTCTGTGCGAAATCCCGGCATGCATTGCCTGGCACATCACGCGTGCGGCTGTGATCGGGGGTGGCTGTGAACAAGCTCGCTCTTGCGCTGCTCGTCCCGGCATCTGTGCTCGCAGGTTCCTCTGCCCAGACCGACTGGACCGGAGGATGGGGTGTCCCCGGCCCGGTTCCCTCCTGGGGGAGCCAGTTCTCGAGTGCCCTGCTCACCAACTGGTGGGAATCGCCCGGCAGTCTGATCATCAGCGTACAGTATGCCTACGAGCGGCATCCGGTTACGTATTACGGCGTGCCGAACACCTTCTGCACCTATGGCTGCGATATCGACGGCGACGGAGACCAGGATGTCCTGGGGGGCGCTCCGTCCCCTGACCAGGTCTTCTGGTACGAGAACGGCTCGACATGGACCAAGCACATGATCGCCACCGACTACCTCGTCCACAGCATCCTCCCGGGCGATATCGACGGGGATGGCAGCCTGGAAATCGTCACCGCAGCCTACTTCGAGGACGAGGTCGCCTGGTGGAAGAGAAGCGGCAGCACATGGACAAGGCACAACATCGGTGGAACGATAGAATCCGCTCTCAGCGCGATACCGGCGGATGTCGACGGAGACGCCGACCTCGATGTGCTATGCGTCGCCTACCAGTCGGGACAGGTCCAGTTCTGGGAGAACAGCGACGGGACCGGGAACTCCTGGACCTGCCACATCATCAAGGAAGACGTCTTCTCCCTCAAACCGCTGAATGCATGCGATATCGACGGGGATGGAGACCTGGACATCCTTCATCCGAGCAACAACGAGGATGTCATCCGATGGTACGAGAACGAATCGGGCAGCGGCGACGTCTGGCAGAGTCATACCCTCTGGAGCGGCATGGACGGAGTCAGCAGGGCTGTCGGCGCAGATATCGACGGTGACGGCGACCTGGACGTCATCACAGGCTCACCTGCTTCCGACGAGATCTGCTGGCTCGAGAACCTGAGCGGCTCCGGAACGAGCTGGGAACAGCATGGCGTAGGGCCGATCGAACAGGGCGGGGTCGACTTCACCTTCGGCGATGTCGACGCGGATGGCGACCTCGATATCCTGGGAAGCGGATACTACTCCGTCTACTGGTGGGAGAACAACGGAGGGGGTTCGTCCTGGATCGAGAGGTACATCGGCTACTACTCATCGATCAGGACGGGTGACTTCGACGGCGACGGGATGCTCGACTTCCTCGTCACGATGGACTACAACGGCGAGATCAGCTGGTATCGTGCCATGCCGTACTACGCATCCCCGGTCTGGCTCGAATCGAGCATCCTCTATACCGGATGCGATCCAGACTACACATGGATCGCCTGGAACGAACAGGCACCGGATCAAACGTCAGTATCATTCATTGTCAGAGCTTCGGACGATCCTGCAGAGATGGGGGATTGGTCGTCACCGATCGTCAGTCCCGGCTCCCTCGGCGGGATCCTGGCCGACAACGAGAGTTATCTCCAATACCGGGTGATTCTGAGCACTTCCGATCCCTCCGTCACTCCCACCCTCGAGGATGTCACCTTCACATGGAACTCGCTCGGACTGGAAGAAGATGCAAATCCTGCCGAAGTCGAGCTGAGGATCGTGTCCAACCCTTCGGTCGGATCCCCCTCGATCGAATTCGGCCTGCCCTCGGGCATGGAGGCATCCCTGACGGTGCATGACCTGGCCGGAAGGGTGGTGGCTGCAACGGAACCCGGGTACTGCTCCGCCGGGTGGCATTCCGAGAACCTCGGCGAGCTTCCGTCGGGCGTCTACATCGTCAGTCTGACCGCCGGGGAGACCGGCGCCGTCGAGAGGTTCGTGGTCATCGAGTAGGCGCACATCTGTCGCCTCGATAGCGTCGGTCAGACTTATCTGCAGGCACAGCCTGCTTGACTCCGATACACCTGGGAATGATAATTCTAAAGAACAACGATGATGTTGTTGAATGGAAAGTTGATCATGACCATCCACGAGGCGAAGAGCGCGTTGAACTCGTTCCCCACATTCGGGCTTGGCACCATTAGGCTCTTCGATCCTGGTTTCGCACAGCAGAGCCTGTCGAGGTGGAAGTCGTCGGGCCGGATCGTGATGCTGGCTCCCGGGCACTATGCATTCCCCGATTCGCTCGGAGACGAGACGGATCTCTATGCTGCCGCCAACTCCATCTATCGTCCATCCTACGTATCACTCGAGTCAGCTCTCTCCTCTTTCGGCCTGATCCCAGAGACGGTCCGGATCATCACTTCGGTGTGCACGAGGAAGACGCGCCGTGTCGATTCTCCCGCTGGTTCGTTCCGGTACAGGTCAGTCAGCCCGGATCTTTTCTTCGGATACCTGCCGATCAATGGGACGAGACACTCCTATCTCATGGCCCGGCCTGAAAAGGCGATCCTGGATTTCCTTTACCTGAATCCGTCCTACAACGGACCGGATGAGCTGCGGGAGCTGCGCATCGCCCCGGAGGCCTTCGCCCTGTTGTCGAGGAGGCGCCTGGACTCGTACTGCCGCAGATTCGGTCAGGCGAGCCTCCAGGCGAGGCTTGACGCTCTCTGCGAGGTGATGAGCGATGCTCGAGCCTGAGATCGTGTACCGTGCATTCCCGGGCTCGGGGCCCTCCCACAGGCGGGCCATCCTCCGCGAATACCTCCAACTGAAGGCGCTGGACTTCATTTTCGGAAGGCTGTCTGCTTCCGGACTCGTCTTCACCGGTGGCACATGCATCCACATCTTCCATGGTTCCGACCGCTTCTCGGAGGATCTGGACTTCGACAACAGGGGGCTGACCGGTGACCTGTATGCGGATCTCGCAGGTGCCGTAGCCCGGGAGTTCAGGCTGGAAGGAGTGGCGTGTGAATGTACGGTGAAGGCTCCGCGCGGTGCCTCGACAGCGACCCTCCGCTTCGGTGACATCCTGCAGGCCTGGAAGCTCACTCCTCACAAGGACGAGATCCTCCGGCTGAAGCTCGATGCGGCGCCGCAGGAATACGACTGCCCCGCCGAGGTGGAGATCCTGAACAGGCTGGACGTCATCTGCGGAGTGCCGGTGCTGCCCGCCGGGCTGCTGCTCTCCAACAAGCTCATCGCCATTCTGGAGAGGAACAGGCTCATGGGGAGGGACCTCTACGATGCTGCCTACCTCTTCGGGATGACCGCTCCTGATCTGCGATACATCGAGGAGAAGTCCGGGCTTTCGACGCCACAGGAAGTCGCCGGGTGCGTCATGGATCGTATCGGTCGGACGGATATGGGGATCCTCGAGGAGGATGTGAGGCCCTTCGTGGCATTCCCGGGGAACCTGCTTCGCATCTCCGCTTTTCCGGAGATCCTCTCCCGCTGGGCGTCGGAGGCCGGCGATCGGTCAGCGGAGTGAACAGGGGGCGATCCCGGGACCGGCGCCGGGTTTCCGGCGCATCTGAAGGATCCGGAACCGGGAACCGGCCGGTCAGTCCCAGTCGGGCGGCAGGACGGGCCGCGAAACCTCCTTGGGGGAGAAGGTCACCCTGGAGCGGCAGTTGCCCGCCCAGACAAGGTAGGTATCCGGGCAGAGGGAGCCGATCCGCTCCATCATGTCGTCTATCCCCTCGTCGTTCGTCCAGAGAGGGCCCACGTAGGCGAGCCATGCCTCGGCGCCGGACAGGGATGCCCAGTCGGGGATCCAGGTGACGCCGGTCGGATACTCCCAGCCGTACTCCGAACTGCCTGCCAGGCCCGACAGCTGCTCGGCCAGCGCCACCGCATCGCTCGCGGAGTCGAAGGCGCCGCAGGCGGCAATCATGCCGAGGGGGGGCTTCATCACGAACTGCCGGGCGGGATCGGGGAGTTGCACCGTGTCGCCCTCACCATGGCCTGCACCGGGGAGGAGCCCGTCCCGGTCCAGCCTCGCCACCCAGGCGCAGGCGAGAGATGTGTCTGCGTCGGGAATCCTCGCGCTGCCTGCGAGGATGATCGTGCCATCCGGCGCCGTGTCGACCGAGTTGATCCAGAGGCCCTCCACGCCTTCGTACATCCTGGTCCACTCGACTTCTCCCGAGGCGTCGAGCCTGCAGACTGCCGGCAGGACCGTGTTCCCGCCGCCGTCCACGCCTTCGAGATCGGCATAGAACCCGCATATCGTGAGGCTCCCGTCGGGGCCTTCGGACATCCCCTGCACTCCGGACAGGAACTGCGGCAGAGTCGTCTCCCAGATCGTGTTGAAACCTAGGTCGAGGCAGGCCACCCAGGGGGAGCCGTACCGGGCGCCTGCGAGGAGTATCCTGTCCCGTGAGCATCTCAGGATCGAGAAGTACGATTCGGAACCGACCGGAACGGGATCCGTGACGATCAGCGTGTCCCCCGAGGCGTCCATCGAGACGAGCCATTCCTCGTTCGAGTCCGTGCAGGCCAGGACCGTACCTTCGGGCGTGAGATCGAAGGCCTGTACGAAGTAGTAGAGGCCCTCCGACGTATCGAGGCGTATTGCGCCGTTTCCAGCGGTGTCGCCCGTGAACTCGAAGGGCACGTCCTCGGTGCTGCAGGTGCGGCCGATCACAGTGAAGGAACCGCCCGGCAGCGCTTCCATGCCGATGGCCCAGTACGCCTTTTCGTCATCTGCCCCTATCACGGCTACTGTCTCCGTGCCGACGCCAGGTGTGACGTGCAGTACGGCGACCTCCGCATCGACGCCGGTGGCCCTGGGTTCGGCGTAGGATGCCAGCAGGAGCGAACCGTCGGCCAGCAACTCGAGCCAGCCGCCCGCCTCGAGCTCCCGCGAGACGCCGGGGATCCCGGCCTCGCCGCAGGCGTCAGTCCATGTGACACCGCCCGAGCCGTCCAGCAGCAGGATCCAGGGATACCCGAACCAGAAGTCGCCCGCAGCGGCCGAAACCGCCAGAGCTATCGAGCCGTCTGGAAGGATCTCGGCGTCGGTGGTGCGGACGGTCATCCCCGGGCCGCCGATAGCCGTGGTGAAGAACTCTTCGCGGGAGCTCTCGGAGGGCGGCTGCTGCGAGAGCACCGAGAGAAGTACCGCAGTGACGATCCCGAACCCTTCCATTCCAGGGCTCCTCTCTGACAGGCCTCGGTGAAGATAACCACGGCGATGGTCTCTCGAAAGACTGCACGGGTTTCGAGATACGGTTCTCGGGAAGTCCTCCCGCAGCCTTGCCCCGCCTGCGCGTCAGACACATCGTATCTGCGATGGATAGCAACGGAACGCCCTGACTGGAGGATGTCGATGTCGAACCGCACAATCCTTCGCATGTCACCGATCGTGTTCACTCTTATCCTAGCTGCATCGACATCCTGGGCCGGGCCCCCGAGGAGCACCGAGCCCGACCCGCGGCTTTCCGACGGGCGGGCCACGGAGGAGCTGGCTGCAGACAGGCAGGCAGCGGACGAACAGGAGCCCGGGCTCACCATCGACCAGCTCTCGGGCTGCTCGGCAACCATCCTGGGCGTCTACGAGACCGCCGGCAGGTCGTCGGAGACGCAGGGCTGGATGGGGACGGCCTTCGTGGTCGGCGTCCTCGGCGATTCCCTCGTGATGGTGACGAACCGCCACTGCCTCGGGATCGACGATCTCGTGGCCGGCGGCGGAAGGAGCGGAGGTCTCTCCGAGTACGGGCTGTTGATCGAGTTCCAGTCGGGGAAGATGGCGCCGGTGAGCTACTGCGGGTTCTTCAGGGGAGTCGATCTCGCCGTGCTGGTTGTTCCTGCGGCGGGCCTCGCCGAGGGGGATGACTACACGATCGTCCCCGTCTACGAGGGTGACGACCTGGGCGTCGGCGACGAGGTTGCCGCATCGGGCTCGCCTGCCGACGACTACACCTACTACCAGGGCACCGTAACCTTCGGGCGCATCAGCGCCTTCCGGGATCTCGACGGGATCCCGGTCATCCAGCTCGATGCGGCTCTCAACCACGGCAACAGCGGCGGCCCGCTCATGGTCGAGCGCGACGGCCTCTACTACTGCATCGGAGTCAACACCTGGGGCACGAGCGACGAGACCATCGAAGGGATCGGCTTTGCCATAGACCTGAGCCGCACCGGAGAGGTGACCGACCTGAACGACATGGTGCTGTACACTGCTGACATCCAGGGTTTCCGCAGCGCCCTCGCGGATGCGGTGACGGGTCCGGCGGCCGGCCGGGGCACCAGGGTGGGCGGCGACGAAGGCGCCACCGGCGGACAGGGACACCGCGTGGGCGATCCCGGTTCTGCAGGCGGCTCCACGGGAGGCGTAGGCCACCGCGTGCGCTGACCCCAGACCGCTTTTACTTTCCGGTCCCAACTCCCGGACTATTCGGGCAAGCCGGTTGGTTGGCCGTGAATCCCTTTACATCAGCATTCTATCTCTCGGAGTCCACTCCAGGATGATTCTGGCAGGCAGTTGTGTTAGGCATCGAAAGTTTAAAGCGGTCTGGAGGGGCGGTCTGGAGGAGGGGGTGGCATCGGGCAGCCGTTGACCCCCGGGCCGAGGCATGCTATTCAGTATCCAGTATGACTATTCCTTGGGGGGAGGAACTGTCATGAGGAATGCCGCTGCCATTCTAACCCTTCTCGCCATGCCACTTCACGCAGAATTCGCAACGCAGACCGACTGGTCCGGAGGGCCAGAAGAGCCCGGCCCGCTGACGGGATTCACTGACAGGTTCTCATCGGAGATCGGATCGATCTGGTGGGAGGATGGTCTGCTGTCACTTTCGCAGTACTTCGTGTGCGCGTTTCCCGGCGGTTTCACCGATGCCGTTCCTGGCGACGTGGATGGCGACGGAGATCCGGACATGATCGTCCTCGATGATTTCACCGATACGATAAGCTGGTGGGAGAACACCGACGGAACAGGGAGGGCGTGGGCGGTTCATGCGATCGCGACCGTCGAAAACTACACGTATGGGATCGACTGCGGGGACTTCGATAAGGATGGCGACTGCGATGCCGTCGTCGGGAAACCCGCCGTGACATGGTTCGAGAATGGATCGGGCGGGTCTGGATGGTCAAGTCACACCATAGATTACATCTCCCCGGAGTATGGATCGGGCAGCATCGATGTGTCCGACATCGATCATGACGGGGATCCCGATCTGGTCGGGCAGCTGTGGTGGGCAGACGAAGTGGTCTGGTGGGAGAATCCTTTTCCAGGGACGACCTGGACAAGACATACCGTCGATTCGACCATCGAGCGTCCCCTCGACGCGATTTGCGGCGATTTCGACGGGGACGGCTGGGAGGACATCGCTGCCGTATTCGGCGCAGGTGACTATACGGCGTGGTACAGGAACACGGACGGCGGCGACGAATGGGCAAGGTATGAAATAGTCAACGATGCGATCGGGACCATCCTCGAGGCAGGGGACATCGACTGCGACGGCGATCCCGATCTGCTCGGAGCCGAGGGGCCGGGATCGTACATACGCTGGCGGTCGAACCCGGATGACCTTGGCGAACCATGGGTAGGCTGCGACATCACGGCGGGCTTCCAAGGCTCGAGTTCCGCCTGTCTGGCGGATTTCGACAGGGATGGCGATACGGATGTCGTCGCTTCAGGGGGTTATGGTCTCTGGGTATTCGAAAACATGAACGGGGCGGGGACCTCCTGGCAAGTCGAGATCCTCGAGCAGAGCAACATCTTTCTGAACTTTCCTCAGGCAGTCGTGGGCTGCGATCTCGATTCCGACGGAAAAGCCGAGTTCGTCGTATCTGATGGAACGGAAACCAACGAATGGGATCCAGACGACTGGCTGACAATCGGCAATCTCGTTTCGAGCGTCGTCTACGTGATCGACGCAGACTGGCTCGGCCTCTCATGTACGGCTGACACGCCGATCGGCACCGCGGTCACCTTCCAGGTCAGGGCGTCCGACGACTACACCCAGATGGGGGAGTGGTCGGACACGCTGACTGTACCCTGCTCACTCGACGGCATCCTGGATGACTACGACAGCTTCGTCCAGTACCGGGCGATCCTGTCGCGGAGCGAGCCGGGCACCACGCCGGTACTCGAGGAAGTCACGTTCACCTGGAACCCGCTGGGCATCGCCGGTGACCACCCGCCTGCCTTGTTCGAGCTGGTACCGGTGCCCAATCCGGCGCACGGGGAAGCCTTCATTCTCCTCGGAATGCCTGTTGCCGGGACGGTCGAACTCACCGTGTACGATCTCGCGGGTCGGCAGGTCTCGATCAGGTCCGGCATGGAACTGGACGCGGGGTGGAACGAGGTCGCTCTCGGGGAGTTCCCGCCCGGTGTCTACTTCGTCGTCGCTCGTTCGGGGGTCTCTCGGGCCTCGGAGCGGCTGGTGGTGATGGAGTAGGCGTTCCTCCTACTCTCTGTCCCACTCCCGGATGATTCCTGCAAGCCGGTTACCAGAGGCGTACATCCCTCTACAGCAGCATTTTCTCTCGGTTCTCACTCCAGGAGGATCCTGGTTATCCGTCGAGTTGGGACCGAAAGCTAAAGCGGTCTGGAATGCTGGACTTCAGCGCAGCATCGTGAAAGCAGTGCATCGTATCGACTGCTTCATGCATCCGAATCCCATGGCGGACATGTTTGAGAGAGCTGATGCATGGTTCCACCCACCTGGTTCCGGCCCGGGCCGATCCCGGCCGAAATCGCTATCTTCCAAGCTCCGGGACGATGAGCAAACCAACACACCCATAGCTGAGGAGAGCCGGGCGCCGATGACATCGAGAGATACCACCGGAGCCGTACTCGTCCTCGGCGGAGGGGTCGGGGGCATCCAGGCGGCGCTGGACCTGGCCGACTCGGGCTTCAAGGTCTACCTGGTCGAGCGGAAGGGCGCCATCGGCGGCACGATGGCAGGCCTGGACAAGACGTTCCCCACGAACGACTGCTCGATGTGCATCCTGTCGCCCAAGCTCGTGGAGTGCGGGCGGCACCTCAATGTGGAGATCATCACGAACGCAGAGCTTCTTTCGCTTGCGGGGGAGCCCGGGGCGTTCAAGGCCACCGTGCTGCAGAACCCGCGGTTCGTCTCGGTCGAGAAGTGCACGGGCTGCGGGGATTGCGCGAAGGTCTGCCCGGTGAAGACCCCCGACGCCTTCAACTCGGGCATGGGGGAGAGGAAGGCGATCTACAGGCTCTACGAGCAGGCCTATCCGCCCGCGTTCCAGATCGATCCTGCGATCTGCAAGCGCTGCGGGCTGTGCGCCAGGAAGTGCACCGCCGGGGCGATCGACCTCGACGAGAAGCCCCGCACGCTCGAACTCGCCGTAGGGGCTGTGGTGGCCTGCCCGGGCTTCGAGCCCTTCGACGCCGGGAGGCTCCCGGCATTCGGCTACGGGACGTTCCCCAACGTCATCACGAGCATCGCGTTCGAGCGGATCCTGAGCGCATCGGGGCCGACACGCGGCAGGCTCGTACGGCCCTCCGACGGCCGCGAGCCGCGGAACATCGCGTGGATCCAGTGCGTGGGCTCGCGCGACATCCACAGGGTGGACAACGGCTACTGCTCATCGGTGTGCTGCACGTACGCGATCAAGGAGGCGGTGGTCGCGCGCGAGCACGCCTCGGGCGACCTGGGCACGTCGATCTTCCTCATAGACGCCCGCACACACGGCAAGGGCTTCGAGAGGTACTACGAGCGCGCCAGGAACGAGCATGGTGTGCGATTCGTGCGCTCCGAGACCGGCCGCATCCTCCAGAACGCCGACGGCAGCCTCATCCTGCGATATCCCGAGGACGGGCGGATACGCGAGGAGGTCTTCGACCTCGTGGTCCTGTCGGTGGGCATGGTGCAGAGCGACGCCAATCGCGGGATGGCGACCCGGCTCGGTCTCGCGCTCGATGAGCACGGCTTCTGCGAAACCGGGGCCTTCTCACCGTCGGCGACCCCGGTGCCGGGCGTTTTCGCCGCGGGGGCGTTCACCGGCCCGAAGGACATACCCGAGACGGTGACGGGCGCGAGCGCGGCGGCGGCGGAGGCTGCAGCCCTCCTGTCGGGCTCCCGGAACACTCTCGCGACGAAGAAGGAGTATCCGGAGGAGCTGCCGGCGAAGGGCGCAAGGCCCCGCATCGGCGTGTGGGTGTGCAGCTGCGGGATCAACATAGGCAGCGTGGTGGACGTGGCCGCGGTGAGGGATAGGGCGCGCGGGCTGCCCAACGTGGTGGTGGCCGAGGACGCCATGTTCACCTGCTCGCAGGACACCCAGCGCAGGATCAGGGAGAGCATCGCGGCGAACCGGCTCAACCGCGTGGTGGTCGCGGCATGCACTCCCAGGACTCACGAGCCGCTGTTCCAGGAGACTCTCAGGGAGGCCGGGCTCAACCGGCACCTGTTCGAGATGGCCAACATCCGCGACCAGTGCGCATGGGTGCACCAGGGCGAGCCGGAGAAGGCCACTGCGAAGGCTGTGGACCTGGTGGGGATGGCTGTTGCGAAGGCCAGGCTGCTCGAGCCGCTTTCGCGCGCCGAGCTGCCCGTCGACAGGAACGCCCTGGTGGTCGGGGGAGGGGTGGCGGGCATGAGCTGCGCCGCGATGCTCTCCGGGATGGGCTTCGGGGTGCATCTGGTGGAGAGCTCGGGCGAGCTCGGAGGCAACGCCCGCGCCATGCGCACCACGCTCGACGGCTCCGATGTCGGCGCATTCCTTGCCGACCTCGAGGGCCGGGTGCTCGCCGACCCGCGCATCACCGTGCACATGATCTCGCAGGTGAGCGACGTGAGCGGGTTCGTGGGCAGCTTCACTTCCACGATCCGGCACGAGGACGGCTCATCGGTCGAGGTCGCCCACGGTGCGGCCGTGATCGCATCGGGCGGCGGGACGCGCGTGGCCGAAGGCTTCGGATACGGGGAAGACCCGCGCGTGATGACCCTGCGCGAGCTCGAGGAGGAGATCGGCAGGCGCGGCCCCCTGGTCTCGCCGGCGAGGAACGTGGTGCTAATCCAGTGCGCCGGTTCGCGCGACGAGCAAAGGCGGTACTGCAGCCGCACGTGCTGCAGCGAATCCGTGAAGCTCGCACTCGAACTCCTCGATATGGACCCCTCGATCAACGTCTACGTGCTCTACCGCGACATCCGCACCTACGGGGCCCGCGAGGGCAAGTACACGGAAGCCCGCGAACGCGGAGTGCGGTTCCTGAGGCACGATGAAAACAGCCGGCCCTATGTCGCGATCGTGGATGAAGGCGGCGAGAAGCGGGTCAGGATCACGGCCGTGGACCTGGTTCTGGGCGAGACGGTTTCGATAGACGCCGACATCGTGGGCCTCGCGTCGGCCATAACGCCCTCGGAGGATGCCGGTAGGCTGGCGGGGCTCTTCAAGGTACCGCTCGACGAGGACGGCTTCTTCATGGAGGCGCACGTGAAGCTGCGCCCGGTGGACTTCGCCACCGAGGGAGTGTTCGTGTGCGGCCTGGCCCATGGCCCGAAGACGATCGGCGAGAGCATCGCACAGGCTGGGGCTGCGGCCTCCAGGGCCGCACTGGTGCTTTCCCGGGATTCGATCGAGGCCGGTGGGACAGTTTGCAGAATCAACTCCGAGAAATGCTCTGGATGCGGCACTTGTGCAGCACTCTGCCCGTTCCGCGCCATCGAGATGGACGAGGCCGAGGGAAAGGCTGCGGTGAACGAGGCCCTGTGCAAGGGCTGCGGGCTCTGCGCCTCCTCGTGCAGGTGCGGCGCAGCTGACATCCTCGGTTTCACCGACCGCGAGATACACGCGATGATAGGCTGCGGGACGCGGAGGGCGCCGTGACTGGAACGAACGCGAACGCGGGCTGGGAGCCCAGGATCGTAGCGTTCCTCTGCAACTGGTGCAGCTACGCCGGGGCCGACTCGGCCGGCGTGGGCAGGATGCAGTACCCCGCCTCGGTACGCGTGATCCGCGTGCCGTGCGCGGGCAGGATCAACCCCTTCTTCATACTGTCGGCCTTCCGCAGTGGCGCCGACGGGGTGCTCGTCTCTGGCTGCCATCCCGGCGACTGCCACTACATCTCTGGGAACCTGGGCGCGCGGAGGAAGTTCGCACTGCTGGCGCGCCTGCTCGGGCACCTCGGAATCGAGGAGGGCAGGCTGCACTTCACGTGGGTGTCCGCCTCCGAGGGCGGGAGGTTCGCCGAGGTGATCGAGACCGTCACGACACGGGTTCGCGAGCTGGGGTCGGTCCGCAGGAATGCGGGAGGCGCACGGTGAGCGGCGCGGGGCTGTCTGCCCGGATCGCGGAGGCCGCCTCGCGGCTTCTCTCGGAAGGCTCGGCAGAGGTCGTCATAGGCTTCGAGCAGGGCTCCATCCCGATGCGCGCCACGCCATGCCTCGTCACCGACCCGTCCGACGCCGGGCGCCTGGTGTGGAACGCATTCTGCGCAAACAACCTCGCGAAGTATCTCGAACCAGGACGGAAGGCCGCGATAGTGGCAAAGGGCTGCGACTCCCGGGCGATCGTGGAGCTCGTCAAGGAGAGGCGCCTTAAGCGCAGCGACATCGTCGTGATCGGCGTGCCGTGCACCGGCATGGCCGACCCGCGGGCGATCGCGAGGCGGTTCCCGGGGCTCCGCGTGACGGCGGTGGAGGAATCGGACGGCATGCTTGTCATCCACGGCGGCCCCGGGCCCGTGTCGGTCCCCCTCGACGAGGTGCTGCACGCAGGCTGCCGGCTGTGCGCGAAGCGGAATCCGGTCGTCTGCGACATCCCCATGGGGGACCCCGTAGCCGAGATCGATCCCGGCTTCCCCGACGTGGAGGCCTTCGCCTCCCTTCCTGCCGATGAGAGACGCGTGCGGGTGGAGGCGGAGATGGCTAAATGCATCCGGTGCTATGCCTGCCGGAGCGCATGCCCGCTCTGCACATGCGCCTCGTGCTTCGCCGACTCGTCGCAGCCGCAATGGGTGGGGAGGGGAGCGCACCCGGAGGACGTCATGGCCTTTCACGTGATGCGCGCTATGCACCTGGCCGGGCGTTGCGTGGAGTGCGGGGCGTGCGCGCGGGCCTGCCCCACGGGGGTGGACCTTTCGATCCTGAACCGCAGGCTCGCCTCCGACGTATCGGAGCTCTTCGGATGCAGGGCCGGCCTCGACGAGAACGCGCCGCAGCCCCTCGCGGCCTCCTCCATGGAGGATCCGCAGGACTTCATTCTCGATCCCGGGCGGAAGCAGGAATGACGGATATGGTACAAGGCCGCGAATCCCTCGTCCGCCTGCTGGAAGGTATCCTGGCCATGCCGGGTGTGACCGTGTACGCGCCCGTTGCCGAGGGCGACGGAGCGGCCTTCGGACGGATCGGATCGGCTTCCGAGGCGCTGCTGGACTGTTCCGGCGTCGTCAGGCCGCCCAGGCAGATCCTCGCGCCTATGACCGAGATTCTTCTAACGGTGGAGCCGGACGGAAGCACTGTCGATCGCGTTCCGGCACCGGAACCGATGATACTCTTCGGGGCCAGGCCCTGCGATTCCCGCGCCATAGCATTTCTCGACCGCGTCTACGCCGGCGGCGACCGGATCGACCCCTACTATGCCGCCCGCAGGGAGGCGCTCACGATCGTCTCGATCGGGTGCCGCGAGCCCCGCGCCACCTGCTTCTGCACCTCCACCGGGGGCGGACCGCTCTCTCGGGAAGGTTCCGATATCCTGCTCGAGCCCTCGGGGGAGGGGTGGATCGTCAGGGTCATCACCGACAAGGGCGCCTCGCTCGCCGGGAGAGCGGGTCTCGAGAGCCCGGATGAGAGAGTACCCGACCCCGCCGTATCGCCGATGGCCGGGGAGCCCCGCGACCTTGCCGTGTTGCGCGAGCGCCTGGAGAAGGCATTCGACGACCCGCGCTGGGAGGCTCTGACCGCGAAGTGTCTGGGATGCGGGGCCTGCACGTTCATCTGCCCTTCGTGCCACTGCTTCGACATCGTCGACGGAGAGGAGGACGGCCGGATCGTGCGCAGCCGCATATGGGACTCGTGCCAGTTCAAGACCTTCACGAGGCAGGCCTCGGGGCACGACCCCAGGCCCACGGGAGCCGAAAGGTACAGGCACCGCCTGATGCACAAGTTCAGCTACTGCATCGAGAGCTACGGCATGCCGGGGTGCACGGGCTGCGGAAGATGCGTCGAGGCCTGCCCGGTGAACCTCGACATCAGGCTCCTCCTGGATGCCTTCGGAGGGGGGAAGTGAGCAATCCGTACGCGCCGATCCCGATGAGGGTGGAGAAGAGCGTCACGGAGACAGAGGACGGCTCGATCCGCACCATCTCGCTCTCTTTCCCAGATGGCACGGCGCCCTTCGGGTTCGTGCCGGGTCAGTTCGCGGAGCTCTCGATACTCGGCGTGGGGGAGGCCCCGTTCGGGATCGCCTCGTCGCCCATGTCTTCCGACATGCTCGATTTCACGATTGCCCGCGTGGGGACTGTCACGACCGAGCTCCACTTCCTCGAGCCCGGCGAGAGCGTGGGCCTCAGGGGCCCGCTCGGCAACGGCTACCCGGTCGAGGAGCTCTCGGGGCGCGATCTTCTGGTTATAGGCGGCGGCTTCGGCTTCTCGACCCTCAGGGCATTCACGAACTACGCCCTGCACCCCGGGAACCGCGGGAACTTCGGAGGGATCACGGTGGTCTACGGCGCGAGGAACCCCGGGCTCCTCCTCTACCGGGACGACCTGTGCGACTGGGCCTCGCGGGACGACATGAACCTGGTCGTGACGGTGGACCGGGCGGATGAGGAATGGACCGGCATGACCGGGACGGTGCCCGCTGCCGTCGAGAAAGTTAAAGGAGTTAAAAGCGTTCTGGGGGGGAGGGCGGCGCTGGTGTGCGGGCCTCCGGCCATGATCCGCTACACGCTGCCGGTGCTCGCGGACCTGGGCCTGGCGCCCGCGGACGTATTCCTGTCGCTGGAGATGAAGATGAAGTGCGGCATAGGCAAGTGCGGCCGGTGCGGCATCGGCGGTTCCTACGTGTGCACCGACGGCCCGGTGTACAGCCTCGAACGGCTGCGCGGACTGCCGGGGGAGTTCAGATGATAGACCTCTCGAAGGTGAACGCCGGGCTCTGGCGCGAGGTGGTGGAGAGCTGCGGCGACATCAGGCACTGCTTCACGTGCAGCACCTGCGTGGCGGGATGCCCTGCCGCCGAGGCCAGCCCCCCGCTCTTCGTGCGCGACCTGGTGAGGAAGGTACTGCTCGGTCTCGAGGAGAGCCTGCTCGAGGACGAGACCCCGTGGCTGTGCGTCACCTGCTCGGCATGCGAGGAGATGTGTCCGATGGGCGTGAAGCCCTTCGAGGCATGCCTCGCGGTTAGGCGCTGGCAGGCCAGGAACGACGAGTCGTTCATCCCTGCGTCGGTGGCCGAGATCTTCGAGACCGGGCACACCCAGCCGGTGGACAGGGTGCGCGAGAAGAGGCGCGCCGTGGGCCTGGACGAGGTGCCGCCCACCATCGCGAGGTTCCCGGAGATGCTCGAGAAGTTCCGCGAGATGCTGCGGGAGACCGATCTGGTGAAGAACAACGAATTCATGTTCAGGGGCTGACGGGATGAAGTACGGCCTGTTCCTCGGATGCAACGTGCCGGCCGTGAGGCCCGACGTGGAGCGCGCGATAAGGCTCTCGATGCCGCGGCTGGGCGCGGAGATGGCCGACCTCGAGGGAAGCGTCTGCTGCCCGGCCTTCGGTTCGTTCCCTTCCGCCGACGAAACCGCATCGCTCGCGGTGAGCGCCTGGAACTTCTCGATAGCGGAGGATCTGGGCGTGCCGATGGTGACGCAGTGCGGCTCGTGCTACAGCTCGCTGCGGATGGCGCTTCGGAGGCTGCACGAGGACGAGGCCCTGAAGGCGAAGGTGCAGGGTCTCCTGCACACGAAGGCCGGCAGGGAGTTCCGCGGCACCGCGGAGGTGAGGCACATCACCGACGTGCTCTTCAACGACATCGGCCCCGACAGGATACGCGAATCCCTGGAATTCCCGCTGAACGGGATGTCCGCCGTGGTGCAGTACCCCTGCCACACCCTCTACCCCAGCGAGATCGTGGGATTCGAGGAATCCTCGGGAAAGCCGCGGATGCTGCGCGGCCTGGTGGAGGCCCTCGGCGCGAACGTCCGGCCCTACAGCCGCGAGCTCCAGTGCTGCGGCGGGGCCGGGGGATTCGTGAAGGGCAGCTTCGCGGGCGCCTCGGAGTACGCCTTCAGGAAGCTCAGGGCGCTCAGGGCCGAGACCGACGCCGGCATGATCGTCGTCTCGTGCATCACATGCCTCGAGCACATGGACAGGATGCAGGCCGAGCTCGCGAAGAAGGACCCTTCGTTCGTCCCGCTGCCTGTGTTCGACTACAACCAGCTCCTGGCGGTGTGCATGGGGTTCGACCCGGCCGAGGTGGCCTCGATCTCGACCGTGCCTCGCGAGGACCTGGTGGAAAGGATCAGGGGCGCGGGCCGCTATCGGACCTCACGCCCCTGACTGTCGAAGATCCTCCTGGCTAGACGCAGCCGTCGGGCTTGGGCAGCCCCGCGATCCGGCAGGCGCCCCTCGCGGGGCCCTTTGGGAACAGACCGTAGAGCTCCTGCAGCTTGAGCCCGCTCTGCTTGCAGAGGCCGCGCACCGTCGGGGCCATGTCGGATTCCTTCCAGAAGCCCCTGATGTAGTTGATGACCTCCCAGTGCTTCGGAGTGAGTTCGCCCGTGCCGTCGAGCCGTGCAAACTCGGCCGCCACCGCCTCGCTCCAGAGCCGCGGGTCCTGCAGGAACCCGTCGCCGTCGACCTTCAGTTCCGCGTCGCCTATCCTGATGCTGTCCATATGCTGCTCCGGCTGTCTGTGTGTTCGGTCACTTCCTGAGCGACGCGATCTCACGCACCGCCACTATCGCCTTGTCGATCTCTTCTTCGGTGTTGAACGGACCCACGCTGAAGCGAACGGTCCCGTGGATCCTGTCGGTGCCGAGCTGCCCGTGCACCTTGGGGGCGCACTGGAGCCCGGTACGCACCGCGATACCGTGGTCGACGTCGAGCATGGTGCCCACGTCTCCGGCCTCGAAGCCCCGGATGTTCAGGCTGAGCACGGGATTCTGGTTGTCGGTGTCGTCAGCACAGTAGGTTGTCACGCCATCGACGGCCTGCACACCCCGGCGCAGCCTGTCCCAGAGGGCGATCTCGTGGTCGTGGACCCTGTCCATGCCCTGTTCCAGAACCCACTTCACGCCGGCGTTGAGGCCCGAAATGCCTACGGTGTTGAGGGTGCCGGCCTCCATGCGGTAGGGGAACTCGTCGAGGTGGAAGGGCTGCGCGGAGCGCACGCCCGTGCCGCCGAAGATCGTACAGCGCACCGGCACGTCCTCGCCGACATAGGCGCCGCCGATGCCGGTGGGGCCCATCAGGCACTTGTGGCCGGTGAAGGCCAGCAGATCTATGCACATGGCCTGGACGTCGATGGGCACGGCGCCGGCGCTCTGGCTGGCGTCGACCGCGAAGAAGATGCCGGCCTTCCTGCAGCGGCGGCCTATCTCGCCCACTGGCTGCACGGTGCCGATGATGTTGGACGAGTGGTTGACGATGACCAGCCTGGTGTTCTTCCTGAAGGCCTTCTCGATGTCGCCGGGATCGACGTAGCCCTTCGAGTCGAACGGGATCCAGGTGACCTCGACGCCGCCGTCGCGCTCGAGGTGGTTGAGCGGGCGCAGCACCGAGTTGTGCTCGAGGTTCGTGGAGATGACGTGGTCGCCCCTGGAGAGCATGCCCATGATGATCCTGTTGAGGGCGTCGGTGGCGTTGTAGCAGAACGTGAGGCGGTTGGGGTCGGTGCCGTTGAACAGGCCCGTGAGCAGCTTCCTCGTTCCGTGGACGATGTTCTCGGCCTCCAGCGCCTTGTCGAAACCCGAGCGGCCGGGGCTCACCCCGTGCGACTGGTAGAACTCCTTCATGAAGTCGTACACGACCTGCGGCTTCGGGAACGACGTCGCGGAGTTGTCGAGGTAGATCAGATCGTCCATCCACGTTCCTTCCAGGGTTCGATCCGTCCGGCGCGCGCCGGTCGGGGCCGTCCGGGGCATCGGCCGGTCCCGTCGCCCGACAATACATTTCCGCGGAGCCTTCACCAAGCCGGGGAACCCTGCGGCCTCAGGTCCAGAACTCGACCAGTGCCCTCAGGATGGCGGGTCGCTCGAAAGCGTAGTCGTCCTCGGTGGAGATGTACTGGAGATATCTGCGCACGGCCGCCCTCTGTTCCGTGGAGAGGAGCGAGTACTGCCCGATCCCGTGGGAGTCGAGATGGGTCAGGTGGAAGGCCATGCCGAACTCGTAGACTCCGTCGAGGTCGGCCACGAGGAATGCGGGGAGGTGGAACCTCATGCCCTCGGCGTCGAAGAAGCTCAGGCTGCTGTTGCACCTGTTGAGGTCGGCCGGGCGGATGATCCGCCAGTCGTCCTTCTCGTCATCCCGGCGGCGTACCGCCCGGGATGCCTCGTCCTCGTAGCCATCCAGGCCCTGTGCCTCACGGAGGCCCACGCCGCCCCCGAGACGGACACCCGAGAATGCCCTGCATATCCCGTCCCGGACGCTGTCGAGATCCACTTCCGACTCACCGTCTCCGGCGCCTCCGGTTCCTTGGACGGCATCACCCGCATCTGCAGGCATATCCACGATACCTCCGAAATGGATCGATGCGCGGACGATCTCCGGCGCCGCCCGCCTTGTCAAGCGCTCCCCGAGGTGGAGGCCTCCTGCCGTAAGGCCGGGAGCATGGAGCGGTGCATTCCGAGGGGTACTCGCCCCGACCGGGAATTGGCATATCTGACGGCGGTTGTCATCGGCACGGGGAGAGCCGGCACCGATCGGAGGAGATCATGGCGGTGGCTTCGATGTCGCCCCGGGAGGCCTACGAGGCGGCCTCGGGTTCCGGGGCCCTGATCGTCGACATGAGGCCGGAGCACGAGGTCAGCTACAGGGTCTTCGACGTGCCCGAAGTGATCTGCATCCCCAGGGGGGAGATCGCCGAGAGGGCAGGGGATCTGCCGCAGGGAAGGCTGCTCATAGTCGCGGATTCGGTCGGGCTGCACTCCAGGGCTGCCGCGGAGGCGCTGTCGGCAGCCGGGCTGGGGCCTGTTGCGAGCCTCACGGGCGGCATGGTGGACTGGGAACGCGACGGGCTTCCCGTCAGGAAGGACCCCGATTTCGAACTGCGCGGGCAGTGCGGATGCAAGCTCAGGTCGAGGAAGGGCTGACTATGAAGGCTGCCTGGTGCAGAACCGGCGGCAGGCGCCCGTGATCTCCCGATCCTAGAAGAGGGCCTTTATCGCCCCCCAGGTCTTCGAGTCGAGCACGTCGTACCAGGTGGAACGGATGAAGTAGTCGCCATGGGGGCTCGGCTCCCATGTCGAGAAGTCGTCGCTCTGCAAGCTGTGGTCCGTCGCGCCTGCCGAGTAGTCTTCGAGGATCGACGGCCATCCGCCGGTGGACATCTCGGAGCTCATGAGCACCCAGAAGTCGTCGTTGAAGTATACGGAAGGAGTCAGGGTGACAATGCAGGGTGCGTAGTGCAGGGCCGTCACGGAAGTCTGGTCGAACAGCATGCCGGGGCCGGAGGATCCCCCGTCGTAGAGCAGGCTGTAGAAGCTCGCGGTGTCCCAGGGATAGGAGGGATGGTGGTAGAACCAGAGTTCCGAGTGTGTGGCGACCCAGCCCGAGTAACCGAAGTCGTCGAGATGGAACCACACTCCCCTGTAGAGCCCGGACCAGGACAGCCAGTAGGCAGATCCGTCGTCGTACGAGATCTGTGCGTCGTTACCCGGGATGTAGAGCGGGTGGTCGAGCAGGATGCCGCCCGCGCCGAAGGCGAACGAGGCTGCCATCACAGTCACCAGAGCAGCATGTCTCATGGCGGCTCCCTCCAGATGTGAAACCACAACGTGAATAGCATACGCGAACCCCGGTCAGGCGCAAAGGCTGCAAGGCGGTTCACGTTGATGTCGGAGCGGCGAATCCTGAAGCACGGCTCAGGAACCGGACTTGATCTCCGCGAAGGTGGCGGATTCGAGCGCCGATTCGCCGTCGAACTCCAGAACCGGGATCACGCTGGTCAGGCTGCCCGACGAGGCCGCGAACGGCCCGGAGGCGCATCTCATCGTGCCGGTGTTCCACTGCCAGGTGTACACGCACTCCGATCCGATCTCCTCGCCGTCCGACCACATGATCTCGATCACGAGGTTGTGCGTTCCCCCGTACCAGTAGGCCGTGTCCAGGTCGAACGGAATCCAGGAGTCCGGCAGAGCCTCGAGGTAGAGGCTGTCGCGGCTGAACAGCAGCGTCCTGGTGCCGGGGATGATGTTGTTCTCGAAGGTCGACGTCATGACGTCCGAGTCGGTGAGCCCAGCCCATATCTGGAAGTCGGTGTAGTTCGTGCCGGCCGGCGTCGAGCCGGAGCTGTGCCTCTTCAGGGACAGCGTCTCGATCCCGAAAGCCCCGCCCATCTCGGAGTCGAGCACCACCACCTGGTAGTGCAGCGACTCGATTCAAGAGACGCAGAGCGGTTCGCCCGACGAGAGCTCCTCGGAGCCGATGGTCAGCGTTGCAGATGCGGCCGGGATGGCTGCAAGAAGCGTCACGAGGAGCCATGGAACCCGCCGGGGCATCAGAAGCCCTCCTCGAATGCGGTCTTCACTTCGGCGAAGGTCGACCCGTCGAGCGCGAGCGTGCCTGTGAACATCAGCTCGGACATCTGCGTGGAGAGGACCCCGGTGGCCGACGAAAGGCTGCCGGCCTTCACGGAGCGGGCCGCGCCAGTTTCCCACTTCCAGGTATAGAAGCTGTAGGAGGTGTTGGCCGAGGCCCACTGGATGTCGATCAGCAGGTTCTGCTGGCCGCCATACCAGTAAGGGGTGGAGAGGGTCACCGGCTCCCACTCGCTGGCCGCCGCGCTCAGATCGAGAACCGATCCTGAATAGACGAGCGTCTTCGTCCCGGGTACCCAGTTCTCCTCGAACGTGGAGCCGAGAACGTCCTCCGCGCAGAGACCCATGTAGATCTCGACGTCGTAGTAGTGTCCCTGGTCGTCGCCGTTGGGCGCCCTCTGCCAGGCTAGTGAGGTTATCTGCATGGCGCCGTTGGTCTCGCTGTCGAGCACCACCACCTGGTAGTGCATCTGGGCGCTTCAGGAACCGCACCAGGGATCGCTGGACGGCATGCCCTGGCTGCCGACGACCACGTCGGCCGCACCGGCGAGCGCGAACAGGATCGGAACCGTGAGCAGGTGCTTCATCGACCCTCCTCTGTCTATGCGATGACTCCTCACTGACTGCTGCAGGAACGATGCACGGGTTGCACCATCCCGGCAATATCTGCATAGTTGCCCAACAAAGCAAGAAGGGACGGATGACGTGACAGAGGGAAACGACGCGTACAGGCGGAGGGCCTCGATACTCTCCGCGCTCGCGAATCCTGCCCGCCTCCATATCGTCGACCTCCTGGCCGGCGGAGGCAGGACCGTCGGAGACCTGTCGGAAGCCGTAGGGCTCGACATATCCACTGTGTCGAGGCACCTCGAGAAGCTGCGGAACGCCGGGCTGGTGCGCGACCGCAGGGAGGGCACCAGGGTGTACCACACCCTCGCCGCGCCGTGCGTGCTCGATTTCTTCGCCTGCGTGGAGAGGGTGCTCGGAGGAGGGGAGTGCGAAGCTCCCCTGTGCGGCAGGGAGGCGGATGGATGACGCGCGACCTCCGCACTATCCTCTTCCTCGCAGCACTGGTGCTGGCTGCATGGTTCCTTCCCGTCGGATCGCCCCGGTTCGATGCGTCTCTCATTGAAGCCTTCGCGATGCTCAACGAGTACGCCAGGCTCCACATACTGCTCTGCCTCGTGCCGGCCCTCTTCATAGCCGGGGCGATCGGCGTCTTCCTGAACAGGGATTCCGTGCTCTCCTACCTCGGTCCGGGCGCTAACCGGCTGAAGGCCTACGGCGTGGCCTCGGTGTCTGGCACGATACTCGCGGTGTGCTCGTGCACGGTGCTGCCGATCTTCGCGGGCATCTACACGATGGGCGCGGGGCTGGGCCCGGCGGCCGCATTCCTGTACAGCGGGCCGGCCATCAACATCCTGGCCATCGTCATGACGGCAAGGGTCCTCGGGATCGGGATCGGGATCGCACGGGCGATCGGCGCGGTCGTCTTCAGCATCGTGATAGGCCTGCTCATGAGCCTTTTCTTCAGGAAGTCGAAGTCCGAGCTCGCCAGGACAGGCAGGGCCGGAAGCCACTCCGCTCCCGTGCGGCCTCTGTGGAGAACCGTCCTCTTCTTCGCCTCGATGGTCGGCATCCTCGTTTTCGCCAACTGGGGGAGCCCCGAAGGGGCGGCACCCCTCTGGGTGTTCGTGGCCCGGATCAAGTGGTGGATCGCATCGGCTTTCGCGCTGTTGCTCGCGGTCATCCTGGCGGTCGACTTCGGGGCAGGCTGGAGGAGGGTGCTGCCGGCCTGCATCCCGGTGGCGGTCCTGGCCCTGATGCTGCCCGGCAAGCCCGTCTATGCCTTCACGGCCGGGATCGGCGCGGTGGGATTCCTTGCCGCAACCGGCGGGCCGCAGCTCCGCGAGTGGTTCGACGCCACCCTGGGATTCGCGAGGCAGATCATCCCCCTGCTGTTGGGCGGCGTGCTCGTAGCTGGATTCCTGCTCGGTCGCCCAGGCCACGAGGCCATGGTCCCCTCGGCGTGGATCGCCCGGGCGGTCGGCGGGAACACGATCTCCGCCAACCTGTTCGCATCTGCCTCGGGAGCGCTGATGTACTTCGCCACCCTCACCGAGGTTCCGATACTGCAGGGGCTGATGGGATCGGGGATGGGGAGCGGTCCGGCCCTCGCCCTGCTCCTTGCAGGCCCCGCCCTGTCGCTGCCGAGCATGCTCGTGCTCCGGAGCATAATGGGCTTCAGGAAGACGCTGGTCTATGTGGCACTGGTGGTCGTGCTCTCGACGGTCACCGGCCTGATCTACGGCTCGATCGCGGGCTGACGGGAGGTCGTGATGAGGATCCAGGTCCTGGGAACGGGGTGCCCGAAGTGCGCGAAGCTCGAGGAGCACGTGCGCGAGGCCGTCGCACGGGCCGGGATGACGGACGTCTCGGTCGAGAAGGTGAAGGACCTGAAGGAGATCATGGCCTTCGGCGTGATGATGACCCCCGCGCTCGCAGTCGACGGCGAGGTGCTGGTGACGGGCCGGGTGCCGGGGGTCGACGAGCTCGTTTCGATGCTCTCCGGAAGACGGTAGATAATACCATCAAGGCTGGTTGAAATGAAGATGATCGGCAGGATCGCGATCCTGACTGCGGTAGCCGGGCTTGCGGCAGCGGCCGTACTGACCCGGGAAGGCGGCAAGGGCCCGGAACCGGCGCCGGAGGAGCCGGTCACGACCTCCCTTCCGAAGGTGGTGGACCTCGGCTCGCAGATGTGCATCCCGTGCCAGACCATGATGACGGAGCTCGACAGGCTCGCCGACATGACCATGGGCACGATAGACATCGAGTTCATCGACATCAACGAGAACCAGACCGCGGCGCAGGCGTACGGGATCAGGGTCATCCCGACCCAGATCTTCATCTCCGAAACCGGGGAGGAGCTGTGGCGGCACGAGGGCGTCCTGTCCGCCGAGGACATGGTCGCGGCGTGGGCCGAGCTGGGATACGACGTGATCCCGGAGGAGCCCGTTGAATGAGTTCCTGACAGGCCTGGGGAGGGCGGTCGAAAGCCCGGCGCCCTTCATCGGGCTCGTCGCGGCCCTCCTCTGGGGCGTCCTGAGCATCGCCCTGAGCCCCTGCCACCTCGCGAGCATCCCCCTCCTGGTGGGCTACATCTCGAAGGAGCCGGAGGCGTCCACGAAGAAGGCCTTCAGGATATCGGCCTCCTTCGCGTGCGGAGTCTTCCTTGCGGTGGCCGCACTGGGAGCAATCACCCTGGGCGCCGGCAGGATAGCAGGGGACATCGGACACACCGGCGGGATCATCCTGTCGGTGCTGATGATCCTCTTCGGTCTCAACCTCGTGGAGGTCTTCACCATTCCCGCTCCCGCGCGGACGATGCCTGGTAGGGTACGGTCCGGCCTTCCCGGAGCGGCCCTGTACGGGCTCGTCTTCGGCGCGGCGGCGGGGCCGTGCACCTTCGCCTTCATAGCTCCGCTCCTGGGGGTGATCCTTGCTGCGCAGGCATCCCGACCTGCATTCGCCGCGGGGATGATGGGAGCCTTCGCCGCCGGCCACTGCGGCGTCATCCTGCTTGCCGGCACGTTTTCGGGCGCGGTGTGCAGGTTCCTGAACTGGAACGAGAAGTCGGGCAGGCTGGCGGGGCTGCGTCGCATCGCAGGCGCACTGGTCATCCTGGCCGGCATCTATCTTCTGCGAAAAGCGCTGTGACATCGCCGCAGACAGAGGAGGGGTCGCGAACAGCCGGGTTCACGCGGCAGATGATGTCGAGGCGGCGAGACGAGGAGGGCGGGGAGTCGTGACCACTGTTTCATCCAGCCATGACGCGAGGCGGTTGTCCAGCCCGTTCGAGAGGTATCTCACGGTATGGGTCCTGCTCTGCATCGGAGCGGGAATCCTGCTGGGAAGGCTCGCCCCCGACCTGGCGGCGAGGCTCGACGGCTTCTCGATCCGCGCGGGCGGGGCGCCCGTGATCTCCATACCCATAGCTGTCTGCCTGTTCTTCATGATGTACCCGATCATGGTGAAGATCGACTTCGCGTCGGTCGTCAGGGCGGGCGGCAGCGGCAGACCGGTCTGGCTGACGCTGTTCGTGAACTGGGCGGTCAAGCCGTTCACGATGTATGCGATCTCGCTGCTGTTCCTGGGCGTGCTCTTCCGCGGCCTGATCGGAGTCGAAGCCGTCGATCTCGTCAGGATGCCCTTCGGCCTGGACCTGCCGATCGGCTCCACTCACGGCGCGGGCGTCGTGGTGATGGAAGGCGGCGTGAAGATGCTCCAGGTCCCTCTCTGGAGGAGCTATTTCGCAGGGTGCATCCTACTCGGGATTGCGCCGTGCACGGCCATGGTGCTCGTGTGGGGATACCTGGCCAGGGGGAACGACGGGCTGACCCTCGTGATGGTCGCCATCAACTCGCTCACCATGCTGGTCCTGTACGGTCCGCTGGGCGGGTTCCTGCTGGGTGTCGGCCGCCTGCCCGTGCCCTGGCAGGCCCTTGTTCTCTCCATCGCCATATACGTTGCCCTTCCCCTTGCAGCGGGCTACCTCTCCAGGAAGCTCATCATCAGGGCCAGGGGCGAGAGGTGGTTCCGCGAGCGATTCCTCCACAGGCTGACCCCGGTCACCATCGCAGCCCTGCTCATCACCCTCATCCTGCTCTTCAGCTTCAAGGGTGAGACGATCCTCTCCAATCCGCTCACGATCCTGTGGATAGCGATCCCCCTGTTCATCCAGACGAACCTCATCTTCTGGCTGGGCTACAGGCTCGCACGTCTTCTGAAGCTGCGCTACGAGGACGCGGCGCCCGCTGCGATGATCGGGGCCTCGAACCACTTCGAGGTCGCGATAGCCACGGCCACGATGCTGTTCGGCCTGTCATCGGGGGCCGCCCTCGCCACCGTGGTCGGCGTGCTCATCGAAGTGCCCGTCATGCTGATGCTCGTGCGGATCTGTCTGAGGACCAGGGGCTGGTTCCATCCGGCTCGGGCAGGAGAGTGACGGCCGGGCACGCAGGCCTTTGACGCCGTCTGAGCTTGTATCTATCTTGCATCCAGCTTGTCGACGGCGCGCCATGACGGTCTGCCGCCTGCCAGCCTCGAGCCCCTGACCGGGCGCAACAGTAGGGGGTCATGATGCACTCCGGAAGGTTCTTCGTGCTGCTTGCCCTGGCGTTCCTGACGGCGATACCGGCACAGGCTGCGGAGATGCCCGCCACCATGAGCGGCGTACTGCACAGCCTTGCCGCCGTGCCCGCAGTAGACCTGGCCCAGTCCTCCCAGCCGATCTGCATGCCCTTTGCAAATGTGATCGACCAGAACCAGCCGAGCGCCACAGTCTACATGGCCGCCTTCGCACAGTACGACCTGGCGCAGTCGTTCCAGCAGACCAATGCCAACATCTCCGGGGCCGGCATAATGCTGTACTCGGGTTCCGGCACCAGTGACAACGTGACGATCCAGCTCTGGACGGACCTTCCCAATGCCGGCGGCACGATGCTGACCCAAGCCAGCGCCACGGGCACCGCCGGCGAATGGGTAGACGTCTTCTGGACGGCCGTTCCCGTGACTCCCGCAACCACCTACTTCCTCGTCTTCACCGGGAACACGACCCTCGGCATCAACGGCGACACGGCGAATCCCTATCCCTACGGCTGCGTCTACGCGAACACCGGCTTCATGCAGTTCGCCGGCTTCGACTACACGTTCCGCACCTACTACGACGACGCCCTCAGCCTCGAAAGAACCACCTGGGCCGAGGTGAAGTCGGCCTTCTAGACCGGGAACACGGCACGATCCCAGGCGGGGCGGCCAGTGCCGCCCCGCCTTTTCGTCATCAGCTCCATATCCTTGACCCTTCGCGGCATACCCGTCATCATCCATTCGTGTTCAGACAGACAGGAGGGATCGCGATGGGCAGACTAGCCGCCATCCTTCTTCTCTTCTCCACTCTCTCCTTCTCCGACTCTGAAATCCAGACCGACTGGTCGGGCGGGCCCGGCACCCCCGGGCCTGTCGGGGGATGGTACGATTCCTTCAAAGACGAGATCGCCGCCGACTGGTGGGGGTCGCCTGGTTCTCTTCTCCTCGGCCATGGGAGACAGTACGACATCGGATCGGGCTGCTGCCAGATCGGGGCTGCCGATTTCGACGGAGACGGAGACCTTGATGCGGCAGCCTCCTGCAACTGGATCAACGCGGTGGTATGGTGGGAGAATCTGTCCGGGGGTACCGGCTGGATGGAGCATGTGATAGCCGGGTGCATCGAACCGGAGGGCCTCACGGTCGGCGATTTCGATTCCGACGGTGACTGCGACGTCGCGGCAGCCTCAGAGACCGGCAACAGCTACTGGTACGAGAATTCATCGGGCGGGTCGGCATGGACCATTCATGGACTGGCGAACACCGGATCCAACATCAGGACGCTCGACGCTGGAGATGTCGACGGCGACGGTGATATCGATATCCAGACATGCATCGAGCTCTCCGATGACGTTGTCTATTGGCAGAACACCGGCCAGGGCATGGAATGGTCGAGGTATACCGTCGACCCGGATTTCGATGGGGCATGGGCTTCAGTTCTCGCCGACATCGACGGCGACGGGGATCTCGACATTGCAGCCACCCGGCGCTCCTACACGTACGAGAACGGAGAGATCCACTGGTGGGAGAACAGCAACGGTTCGGGCACGTCGTGGAGCGAGCATGTCGTGGATGCGACGTATATCGATCCCAGGAGCATCACAGCCGGAGATGTAGACGGGGACGGTGACATCGACCTGGCGAGCACCTCCTTCAACTTTTACAATGGACTCATCACCTGGTGGGCCAATGCAGACGGTTCGGGGGAGTCCTGGTACGAGCACACGATATGCACCGGGTTCAACTACGCCCACTCGGTCACCCTGTCCGATTTCGACGGGGACGGTGACTGCGATGTGGCTGGAGCCTCCATCGCCCCGACGAACGATGTCGTCTGGTGGAGGAACCTGAGTGGTACAGGGACGACATGGGAGTCCGCATGGCTAGCGACGGACATGACGGAGGCCCGGACCACCCTGGCTGCCGACTTCACCTCGGATGGGCGCGATGACCTCATGGCAGCCGGCTCGGAGAACTCGGTGATCTGGGACATGACGGGACGATCTTCGAGCGGCAGCCTGACGTCGTCCATCCTGGACGCCGGATGGCCCGGTAATAACTGGGTTTCCATCTCATGGACGGGAGACCAGCCGGCGGGAACCAGCATCGGATTCCAGGTATGGGCGACGGACCAACCATACTCTCCGGAAACCTGGTCCGATACACTCTGGAGTCCGTCCTCCCTGGTCGGCGTAGTGCCCCAGGGAACGAGGTATTTCCAGTACCGGATCGTGATGACGTCAAACTCCCTGCCACAGGTCACTCCCGTCCTCTTCGACGTCCAGGTGACCTGGAATCCCCTTGGGATAGGTCAGGAGGAGCAGGCTGGCATCGCCTTCGACCCGGTTTCGCCCAATCCCGCGCACGGCCGTGCATTCCTTTCCTTCGAGCTGCCTGCTCCGGGAACGGTGGAGTTCGACGTGTTCGACTCCTCGGGGAGGCTGGTTGCCTCTCGCGGGCCGCAGGAGTACGCGCAGGGCGGCAGCAGCATCGGGATCGGGGATCTTCCTCCCGGAGTGTATTCGGCTGTGATGGTGACGGGGGATTTCAGGGCGTCCCGGCGCTTCGTGATCATCGACTAGACACTTGACTTGCCCTCCCTCCGGCGAGATGAATTGCATCCGTAATCCATGGAGGGAGGTCCGTGTTGTCTTTCGCACTGCTCGTGTCCGCCATCGTTTCCTTCGGCGTCCCCGGAACCCCCGAGGTACCGGAGGTGCCCGAAGTCCCCGAGATGCCTGAAATCGACGTGCCGGGGGTGGCACTGCTCGAGGAGATGGCCACCGAACTCGACGGCATCGGCGCCTCGGTCGCCGATCTCGAGACGCTGCTGCCCGAGCTGGCGGCCATAGACGATGCCGCAGCGAAGCTGCGCGAGCTCAACGACCTCGACCCCGAGGTCGCCTCGATCCTCGAGGAGCTCGAGGTCTACCGCGCCGAGGCCGTCACCGCCCGCGACAGGATTGTCGAGGTCCGTGAGTCCATCACGGCCACGATGGACGAGGTCAGGGGCGAGGTGGAGGCCGTCCGCGCCGAGATCGACGACTTCGTAGCAGCAGTTCCCGGCGTCTGATCCCATTTCGAGCAGGCGGCGGCGACTGATCACCAGTCAGCCGCCGCCGCATCCTTTCATGCAGTCTCCATTCCTCGGGTACCGGCAATCGGCACCCTGTCCGCCGCCGTCTCTCCGAACATCAGGGGATTCGTAACCATCGAGCAGATATGAAGGTCCGGGCGCCTGTCATCGTCCGGGGCATCCATCGCCGCCCGCTTGCCTTCCTCTGGGTGGAACTGCATACATTCGTAACGGGCATGGACGAAGAGGTCTTCTCAGGACGGGGGGCGTCATGAGATCGAAAATCCTCTCCATACCAGCATTTCTCCTCGTCATAGCAGCGGTAGCGGGCGCTGATTCTGCAACACAGACCAGCTGGACGGGCGGCCAGGGGGTCCCGGGCCCGGTCGGGATGCCGCCCGGGTGGGCGGAGTCGTTCCAGTCATCCTCGCCGTCGATCGGGTATTCGTCCATACCCGGCGTTCTCTCTCTCGCATATCCCGAATGCATGATCCACCCGGCTGCCACCCTGGCATTCACATGCGGCGATCTGGACGGCGATGATGACATCGATGTGGCAGCGATAGACGAGGGCGGCAACGGGTACTGGTTAGAGAACGCGGGTTCGGGCACGGGATGGGCGATGCACTCCGTGCCTGCACTGACCGAGATCTACCAGTACTCCAATACGTTGGAAGCTGCAGACATGGACTCGGACAACGACATCGACCTGTTCGTCTCAGGCGACGCGGTGTACCTGGGATGGGCGGAGAACCTTGATGGCTCGGGGCTCTCGTGGTCGTACAACGACCTTTCCGATACAGCCATTCCTCCAGGATACTCCGCTCTGGCCGACGTCGACGGGGATCTCGACATCGATGTGATCAACTGCTACGGCGAATACAACCATCTGACATGCCTCGAGAACCTCGACGGGTCCGGGCTTCTCTGGAACGAGCACGTGCTCCATTCCACAGGATGCGAGGCATGCTGCATCGCAGACATCGACGGTGATGGAGATCCTGACCTCGCCGCAACGTCACCTTGGCAGGCAGAACTGCGATGGTACAGGAACGACGGACTCGACTCGTGGGCAAAAAGCGGAATAGCGACCTTCAACTATCCCGAGAGAGTCGATGCCTGCGACATCGACGCGGACGGCGACCAGGACCTGGTGACCACGGCCGTCAACGAGAACGAGGTCCTCTGGTTCGAGAACGCGAATGGATCGGGCACTTCGTGGAACGAGCACACGATCGATGCCACCCTCGAACTGCCTGAATACGTCGCCGCTGATGACTTCGACGGCGACGGCGACGGTGACGTGATCTGCGGAGCGGGTTACCTCGAGGATCCCTTGAAGTTCTACGAGAACAGCGGGACGGGATGGATCGGGACGACTCTCGACCCTTCCTCGAGAGCCGTAGTCCTCTCCTCCGACATCGACTCCGACGGGACAGCCGATGCACTGGCATTCAGCAAGATGTACCCACCGGACTGGATCAAGTGGTGGAGCATGGTCTATCCGGGAAGCGGATGGCTCGAATCCAGCATCCTCTACCTCGGATGCGATCCGGGGTGGGGCAGCATCGGATGGAATTCGGAGACACCCTCGGGAACGTCGGTATCGTTCCAGGTACGGGCATCGGACGACCACACCCAGATGGGAGCCTGGTCGGGCACGCTGAGTGCACCCTGCAGCCTCTCCGGGATCCTCGCGGACAACGCCAGCTACCTGCAGTACCGGGCGCTGCTGGCATCCTCCGAGCCGGATGAGACGCCGCTCCTGAATGACGTCACCGTGTTGTGGAACAACCTCGGCACCCCGGAGGAGGAGCCCCCGGCGGGGCTGGAACTCAGGGTGGTGTCGCCGAATCCATCGTCAGGGACTATGTCGATCGAGTTCGGGCTCCCGCAGGGAGGCCGGGCGGACGTGACCATCCTCGACCTGGCAGGGAGGATCGCAGCTTCCGAAACCGGAGCGGAATACACGCCGGGTTGGCACTCCGTGAGGTTCGCCGATCTCGTTCCGGGCGTGTACCACGCGGTCGTACGGGCCTGCGGCAGCCGGGAGGCCGTGCGCTTCACCGTCATGGAATGATCTGACGGCAGGGGAGTACTGTCGGGATCTCTCCGTGGTCAGTCCAGCAGCACGAACTCCCCGGTGACGACACTTCCGCCCGGCAGGGTCGCAACTGCCCTGTAGGCTCCGGCAGGGCAGCGGCTGCCATCGGCCTGCAGCCCGTCCCACGACACCACGCATGCTCCGTTGTCGACAGGCTGCCCCTGGAGCCTGGTCAAGAGCCTGCCGCAGCTGTCGTATATGTCGACGAGGGGAGTGCCGGGCGCTTCGACGGCGAATGCGAGATCCACCGAACCGCACGAGGGGTTGGGAAGCACGCGCAGCATGGCCCCGGCATCGGACCCGTCGTCCTCCACCGAAGCCGTCGGGTGCACTACGATGCAGGTGACGGATGCCGGCTGGAACGTCCAGTCGATGCCGGATGCGCCGCATGGGAAGGAACCTTCGTACCGGATGCCCGACGTGCCGTTCCAGGGAGCCTCCAGAGATGCATCGCATGTTATCGACCACGCCTCGAACGAGGTCCCCGGGACCCATCCATGGATCTCGACCGAGGCTTCCACGGGCTCATCCAGGTCGCGGTTCAGGGCCATGACCGACACCGATCCATCGCCCGTCAGGCTGCTCCAGGCCTCGAGCCCGTGCTCCATCGCAGCCGCGCAGTCCGTTTCGACGAGGGTCCCCCCGAATCGTTCCGAATAGAGCCTCAGCACATGGGCGCCCATCCTGGCCGAGAGGGTGTCCGTCCTGATCTGCCCGAACAGCGGGAACTCGCCTTCCGTGCCCTCGGCTATGGAGTACACGGCGGCAGCGGGGGCGCCTGCACGGGCAAGGTGCCCGATGCAGTCGGCCACGACCAGTCCGTCGAGGTAGTTCCACCAGGCCGGGTCCTCCGCCATCACCGCGACGTTGTACTCCATCATCCACAGGGGGATGCCGGCGCACCCCGGCACTGCGTCGAGGGTGGCCCTTATCTGTGAATAGCGGGCCTCGAGCGGGATCGAGGAGCTGTCGGGGCTCCAGAGCAGGTCGTGGTACATCGTGCTGTCGGATTCCCAGACCCAGACGGGGTAGTAGTGGGCGTCCATCCAGTCGACGGATGATGCATTCGGCCCCATGACCGGCCCGATCCACGACAGGTCGCCCGAGAGGGAGAGGCCCCCGATCTCGATGGGGATGGGCGAGGCGGCCCTCATGGCGTCTGCGTACTCTCCGACGAGATCCGAGAACTGGCCGGGCGTGCAGAACACCGAGTCGGTCCAGCCCCAGCTCTCGAAGGGGATCCCGAAGTGCCTGTAGAAGGTCATCGTGCCGAACGGCGTCGGATAGGTGCCGCCGGCTATGTCCGGCTCGTTCCCGATGCACCAGAGCGTCACGTCGTATGGCTCCGGGTGGCCTCGCTGCGCGCGCAGCGCGCCCATAGGGGTCCCGGTTCCTCCGTTGCAGTACTCGACGAGCCGCGCGGCCTTTGCCGGGTCGTCGATCTGGTGGTTGACGGTCAGCACGGGCTCGGCGCCCGCCTCCTCCGTGAACTGCAGGATGTCGTCGATGCTGCACGGTGATGGGACGACGACGATGCCCGACCCGAAGTAGTCGACGTAGGATGCACCCTCGTACCCGAACCCCTCCCAGTCCCAGTACTCGGCCGCGATGCCGCCCCAGCGCAGCAGCGGGACGCCCGTCTGCGCGACGAGGGCCGGGAGCCCGGGGAGGGATACGTCCTGCGTGATCTCGTCGCCCGAGGAGAGGAGCCTGTCGGGAACCCATCCCGCCCACTGCGCCGGGTAGACGTCCATGGTGACGGACTGCGCGAGGAATACAACCGGGATCAGCAGATCCATTTCTCACCTCGCTTCGAATATCGAGCGCGGATCCGCATGGCGCCAGACCTTCGGAGGTTTTCTTGCACCCGTGCAACCGACGAATTATCATCGGGACGGAATGTGGCCTGCATGCAATTCTCGAGGCAAGGGGGTCGCCATGAGAACAGCATCCGCCATCTGCATCCCGCTTCTGCTCCTGGCTGTACCGGCATTCGCCGATTCGGCAACCCAGACATCATGGATCGGAGGCCCGGGTGTCCCGGGGCCGGTCGGCTCCTGGGGCGACAGCTATTCCGAGAGCTCGCCGGAATGCCAGTGCCAGTCAGGATACGTCAGCCTTCTTGAAATGATGGAGCATACGGTGTTCCCGAGTGGCGGAGGGTATGGAGAAGCCGTAGCCGGCGATCTGGACGGCGACGGAGACAACGATCTCATACACGGCTTCGGGGGCTACGATCAGCTCTACTGGTTCGAGAACAATGGCTCGGGCTCGGAATGGGAGAGTCATTACATCTGCTATGAAACCATGTCCTCGGACCTGACCTGCTCCGATCTGGACGGCGACGGTGATCAGGACATCCTGTTCAGCAACAGTGCGGGTGCATATTACCTGTTATGGTTCGAGAACGAGGACGGGCAGGGCGGTTCATGGTCCGACCACGGCTTTCCCGGCACGATCCCCTGGACGCCGAAATTCGCAACGGTCGATGTCGAACCTGACGGCGATCAGGATATCATCCTATTCGGCGACTCGACCGATCCGCTCTACATCGCTGTGAACCTCGGCGGATCGGGGCTGGATTGGGATCTGGAAACGCTCAACTCGACGGGATGCCTCGGCGGTTCCGTCGGTGACATAGACGGCGACGGAGACCCTGATTTTGCGGGTGCCAGATATGGATGCCTGTGCTGGTACGAGAACGGTGACACGGATATATGGGCCATGAATACGGTATCCGCTACGTCCGACCCGCAAAGGGTCGAGGTGCTTGATGTCGACGACGACGGCGACATGGATCTCGTATCGAATAATGTCGAGTACGACGACATGCTCTGGTTCGAGAACCTGGACGGCCAGGGAGCTTCCTGGCAGGAACACCTCATCTATGGGCTGATCGACATGCCGCGATCCATCGCCGCCGCTGACCTCGACGGAGATGGCGACGCCGATGCGGCATGCGGTTCCCGGCAGATGTCTCTTGAAAATGGAAGCGTGATCGTGAGGAACGGCGGCTCCTCCTGGCACGCTTTCAAAGTCCAGCCGACTGGCGTGGCATTCGTGAGCACGGGAGACATGGACTCGGACGGCATCGAGGATGCGCTCGTCAGCGATCTGTACGAGGGCTCGCTCAAGTGGTTCCGGCTGCTGGGCGGTTCCGTCGAGGCATCGCTCGAATCCAGCATCCTCTATGTCGGCTGCGATCCGGACTGGACAGGCATCACATGGACGGCCGTCACCCCGTCCGGCACGTCCGTCTCCTTCCAGGTGAGGTCCTCCGACGATTTCACAGACATGGGGGAGTGGTCCGGTCCGATCGCGACCCCGTGCAGCCTCTCCGGCATTCTCGAGGACTGCGACAGCTACGTGCAGTACAGGGCAATACTCTCCAGGACGGTCTCCGGCGTCGTCCCCGTACTCTATGACGTCACGATATCGTGGAACAACCTCGGCACCCCGGAGGAGGAGCCGCCGGTTTCCTTCACCGTCCTTCCGGTCTCTCCGAATCCAGCCCACGGAGCGCTGTCGATCACCTTCGGCGTCCCGTCGGCGGCGACCGTGGAACTCTCGGTGTACGATCTCGCGGGACGGGTGGTGTTCCGGACAGGACCGGCCGGGTACCAGGCGGGCTATCACGATATCCAGCCCGGAGAGCTTTCCCCGGGCGTCTATCTGGCGGTCGGGAGGTCGGACGGGATACGGAGCACGGTTCGCTTCACCGTGCTGGA
>JAUCPW010000038.1 GCA_030373045.1 Candidatus Fermentibacter sp. | reverse complement strand
TTCGGAACTCGTCGGCAGCGTCAGATGTGTATAAGAGACAGCGGCCCCGCCGGGCGCCTCTTCCGAAGAAGGGCCCGATGGACTGGAAACTCCTCCTCACAGTGTTCGGTACGGTCTTCCTGGCGGAGATCGGAGACAAGACGCAGCTCTCGACCATGCTCTACGCCGCCGGAGGCGGGAGCAGGCTCACGGTCTTCGTCGGCTCGGCCGCGGCGCTCGTCCTCTCCTCCGCCCTCGGGGTACTCGCCGGGGCCGCCCTGTCGAAGATCGTCCAGGGGCGCACTCTTTCCGTGATCGCAGGGATAGGCTTCATAGCCGTGGGCATCTGGGTCCTCGCGAAGCGCTGATGCGCTTGTGCCGGGAACCGCTCCGGCTAATGTTAGCTCGTCCGGGTGAGATGCACGCCCGTTCCGCCCGGGATCATTCCCCGGCAGGCGCGGGCCGTTCTGGGAGGATACCGGTCGAAACCGCACCGGGACGACGGAGGACTCTATGCTGAATCCATGGTTCTGGCTCGCACCCGCAGGCTCCGTACTCGCGCTCGTTGTCGCCTGGCTCTTCTACAGGAACATGATGGCCCAGGACGAGGGCACCCCGAGGATGGCCGCCATCGCCCTCGCGGTGCGCAAGGGTGCGATGGCCTACCTCAGGCAGCAGTACCGGGTCGTCACCGTCATCTTCCTCTGCCTGACGGCACTCTTCGCACTGATGGCCTACGTGCTGAAGGTGCAGAACGGATGGGTGCCGTTCGCGTTCATAACTGGCGGGTTCTTCTCCGGGCTGGCCGGTTTCTTCGGCATGAAGACCGCCACGTACGCCTCCGCCAGGACCGCCCATGCCGCCAGGCAGTCACTCGACAGGGGCCTCAGGCTCGCCTTCAGGAGCGGCGCGGTGATGGGCCTGGTGGTGGTCGGTCTGGCCCTTCTGGACATATCGGCCTGGTTCGTGATCCTCAACCAGTTCTATCCGCCCTCCGAGGGCCCGGGCTCGCTGGTGCTGATCACCACCACGATGCTGACCTTCGGGATGGGCGCCTCCACCCAGGCTCTCTTCGCCAGGGTAGGCGGCGGGATATTCACCAAGGCCGCCGACGTGGGCGCCGACCTGGTCGGCAAGGTCGAGGCGGGCATCCCCGAGGACGATCCCAGGAATCCGGCCACGATCGCGGACAACGTCGGCGACAACGTGGGCGATGTTGCCGGGATGGGAGCGGACCTCTACGAATCCTACTGCGGCGCGATCCTGGCCACGGCCGCCCTCGGGGCGACCGCGTTCTCGGCAGCCGGGGGCTCCGCACAGATGAACAGCGTGCTGGCGCCCATGATAATAGCCGGTATCGGCACGATCCTCTCCGTGATAGGGATGCTCATGGTCCGCACGAGGGAGGGGGCGACCCAGAAGCAGCTCCTCGGATCGCTGGCGCGGGGCGTGAACTCCAGCTCGATCCTGATCACCGTCATCTCCGCCGCCGTGCTGCATCTCCTCGGCCTCCCGAACGCCTGGGGAGTCTGGGGCTCGCTGGTCACCGGCCTCGTCGTGGGGATAGTCATAGGCAAGTCCACCGAATACTACACCTCGCACGGATACAGGCCGACGGTCGCGATCGCGGAACACGCCAGGACCGGGCCTGCCACCGTCATCATCTCCGGGATCGGGACGGGGCTGATCTCGACCGCCATCCCGGTGTCGATGGTCTCGATCGGCACGATCCTGTCGTTCCTCTTCTCTTCGGGATTCTCCTTCACGAACCTTTCCATGGGCCTCTACGGCATCGGTATCGCTGCAGTCGGCATGCTCTCCACCCTGGGCATCACCCTCGCTACCGACGCCTACGGGCCCATAGCCGACAACGCGGGCGGCAACGCCCAGATGGCCGGCCTCGAGAAGGAGGTCCGCGAGCGGACCGACGCCCTCGACGCCCTCGGGAACACCACGGCGGCTACGGGCAAGGGCTTCGCCATAGGTTCCGCGGCACTGACCGCTCTCGCCCTCCTCGCCTCGTATCTCGAGGAGATCAGGATCGGGATGGTCAGGATCGGCACCACCGCGTTCGAGGCCGGTGGCAGGACCGTCGACACCGCCTCCGCCACGCTCCAGGAACTGATGGCGCACTTCGACATACATCTCATGAATCCGCTGGTGCTGGTGGGGACCTTCATCGGCTCGATGATGGCCTTCCTGTTCTGCGGTCTCACCATGCAGGCCGTCGGCAGGGCCGCCGGGCGCATGGTCGAGGAGGTCCGCAGGCAGTTCGCCGAGAAGCCGGGGATCATGAGGGGCGAGGACGAGCCCGACTACGCCAGGTGTGTCGCCATCTCGACCCGCGGCGCACAGCACGAGATGGTCCTGCCCGCCTCCCTGGCCATCCTGGTCCCGATAGCGACAGGGATCATCCTCGGAGTCGGCGGGGTGATGGGGCTCCTTCTCGGGGGCGTGGCGGCCGGCTTCGTCCTGGCCATATTCCTGGCCAACTCGGGCGGCGCCTGGGACAATGCCAAGAAGTACGTCGAGGAGGGCAACCTGGGCGGCAAGGGGTCGGAGGCCCACAAGGCCACGGTCATAGGCGACACGGTCGGCGACCCGTTCAAGGATACCTCGGGGCCGAGCCTTAACATCCTCATCAAGCTGATGAGCATGGTCGCGATCGTCATGGCCGGCCTCACGGTGACGTTCCACTTGCTCTAGATGGCCATGAGGATCATCCGCCACCATGGCGGGTGATCGATATGGCCGGCCTCACGGTGACGTTCCACCTGCTCTAACAACAACAGCGCTCTGCCTGCCCGGAATGTGAAGAGCTGTCTCTTATACACATCTCCGAGCCCACGAGACAGCGCTGTG
>JAUCPW010000037.1 GCA_030373045.1 Candidatus Fermentibacter sp. | reverse complement strand
CCCCCCCCCCCCCCCCCCCCCCCCCCCCCCCCCCCCCCCCCCCCCCCCCCCCCCCCCCCCCCCCCCCCCCCCCCCCCCCCCCCCCCCCCCCCCCCCCCCCCCCCCCCCCCCCCCCTGCGCGGGCTTCGGCGGAGGCGCCGGGATCGGGGATGAGAGCTCCCGGATGGCCCTTCTCGCGGCCTTCCTCTCCCCGGCATCGGTGCTGCGCAGCCGCGACAGCATGGAGTCCGCGCGGGAGTTGAGGTCGCGGATGAGCTCGTCGGCCTTCCGTGCCGCCTCCTCCCTCTGTCTCGACGCATCGCGCCTCTGGAGCTCGGCGAGTTCCTCGAATTCCGCCCCCAGCTTCTCCGCCTTCTCCGCCAAGGCCCTTGCCTCGGCTCGCTCCCCTTCCAGCGCCTGGATCTCCGAATCGAGCTGGGCGATGAGCCTGTCGAGCCGGAATGCGTCCTGGGACAGCCCCGACGCCCTCTCGAGGAGGGGTGCGGGAAAGCCCATCCTGAGAGCGATCTCGAACGTGTAGGAGGAGCCCGGTGTCCCGAATCTGAAGCCGTAGTCCGGCGAGAGGCTCTCCTCGTCGAAGTTCATGCAGGCGTTGTAGAAGCCCTGGTGTGTGGACGCCAGCGACTTGAGCTGGCCGAGATGGGTCGTGGTCACGACCCTCGCCCCCTTCCCGGCCAGGCCTTCCAGCAGGACGGCAGCGAGGGCCGAGCCGGTGAGCGGATCGGTGCCCCCGGCAGGTTCGTCTATGATCGCGAGAGTCCCTCCGTCGGCGGAATCGAGCATCCCGATCTCGTCCTTCAATCTGGCGGAGAAGGTGCTGAGCCTCTCGGACAGCGACTGCCTGTCGCCGATCGACACGAGGATCGTCGAGAAATGAGGCAGCGACGATCCGGGCGCCGCCAGTGCGCCCAGGCCGCTCTGGCTTCCGCAGACCGCCAGCCCGATGGTCTTGACCAGGACGGTCTTGCCGCCGGCGTTCGGACCGCTTATCACGACGGCCCTCCAGTCGGCCGGGAACGAGATGTCGTTGGCGACCGACTCGGCCCCGGGGATGAGGGGATGCCTGGCCGACCTGAGGTCAAGCGGACCTTCCGGCGGGAATGTCGTCCCGGCTTCCATGTGGTACCTGGCCCTGGCGAAGATGCAGTCCAGGAGCACAGCCGAGCGGGCGCCGGCCTTCACGGGCCCGGCGCTCTCACGGAGCAGGGCTGTCGCCTCGCGGAGGATCCTCCGCTCCTCCTGGGCCATCTCCATGAGCGTCTCCTGCAGCCTGTTGCCGGTTTCGAGCAGTTCGGCGGGCTCGATGAAGAGAGTGCTCCCGGAATCCGACCTGTCATGGATCATCCCGGGGACGGAGGCGCGCCTGGCGGCGACCACCGGGATAACCGTCCTGCCGTCCCTGAGGGTCGGCGGCGCGTCCCGCGATACTCCAGCCGCCACCATCCTCTCCGAAATCTTCGCGGCATCCCTCGCCAGCCCGTCACGCAGCCTCGCGGCCGAACGGGCGAGCCTGGCCAGGAGATCGGAGGCATCGGGAGCCACGGTTCCCTCCGGCGTCGTGATCCTGAGCAGATGCCGGGTGAGAGGCGCCAGGTCCGGAAGTTCCAGGAGCCTGTCGGCGAGGACGCCATCCCTCCAGGGCAGACCCGTCGCGTCGAGGCGGGCACGGAAGGACGAGAGTGAGTCCAGCGCCTCGGCGGCGGCCCGGAGGGACGCCGGTTCCAGGGCCACGGCCCCGGTCTCGAGGAGGGAGATGACGTCGAACAGAGGATCGGCCGAGGCTCCCGGCAGGGATGCGCCTGCAGCGAGGAGCGAGGCTGCCTCTATGGTCTCGAGCGCGAGCGACACCGATTCCGCCCTGTCGGCGGCCGGTTCGAGCCGCGTGACGAGCCCGGCCCCCCTCGCGCTGCCGGCCAGCGAGGAGACGATGGCAAGGACTCTGTCGAACTCGAGCCTCGAGAGGTCGGTGTGCATGACCTGCCCTCCCGGGCGTGACGCCCTCACCCCTTGCGGAAGTTGCCCGATCCGGCCAGTTCCTTCAGGGCCTTCTTCTCCGACTGGCTGAGCCTCCTGGGAACGTACACGGAGATCCTCACCTCGAGGTCGCCCCTGCCCCTGCCGCGGAGCCTGCCCATCCCGGCGCCACGGATGCTCACCACATCACCGGGCTGGGTGCCTGGCGGGAGATCGATCCTCCTGGTCCCGCCCTCCACCGTGGGGATGTCGAAGCCCGATCCCAGGGCGGCATCGGGGAAGCTCACAGTCAGCGGATACACCAGGTTGTCGCCGCTGCGCGAGAAGGGGCCGTAGTCGACGCTCCTGACATGCAGGACGAGATCTCCCGGGACGGTGCCGCCGGGGTGGTCTCCCTGCCCGCGCAGCCTTATCGAATACCCCTCCGAGATCCCGGCGGGGACCTCGACGGAGATGGACCTCTCCACCTGCTCCGAGCCGGCGCCCCTGCACGAGGCGCACTTCTTCCGTGCGATGCGGCCCGAGCCTCCGCAGGCCCGGCAGCCGGAGACCGACTGGAAGGTGCCCAGCAGCGTCCTCCTGGCGGTGCGGACCCTCCCGGCTCCGGAGCACTCGCGGCATTCGTCGAAGCCGGCGGCTGCATCGTGGCCTGTGCCCCCGCAGGCAGGGCAGGGCTCGTTCCTCTTCACCCTGATCTCCCTGGGGCCTCCGTGGGCAGCCTCCTGCAGTGCGAGATCGACATCGACCTCTATGTCCGGACCCGAAGCGGACGGGCCGGCTCCCCTACCCGATCCGGCGCCCGACATCGACCCGAATCCCCCCGCTCCCCATCCGAAGGCATCCATGAACGACCTGATGGCGTCGTCCAGGCCGAACCCCGAGAAGACATCCGACATGTCGGGCCCTCCGTCGGCGGTTCCGAACCTGTCGAATCGAGCCCTCTTGTCGGGATCGCTCAGGATCTCGTACGCGAGGGTGATCTCCTTGAAGCGCTCCTCTGCCGCCCTGTCGCCGGGATTGCGGTCGGGATGGCACTCCATCGCCGCCTTCCGGTAGGCCTTCTTTATCTCGTCCGTGCCGGCATCCCTCGGGACGCCCAGCACCTCGTACGGGTTCCTGGCTGTCATCGGACTCTCCGTGTGGGGGCGCTCCGCCTCACCGTCACCGAAGGACGGTCATGCGGGGGCATGTGCGGGGGCCGGATCAAGAGCTACAGCTCGTGCGGCTCTTCGGGGCTGTCCTCGAGGACATAGAGCTGGTCCTGCTCTTCCGAGGCTCCTATCGAGCCGCTGTCGAGCACTTCTATGAGCCTCGACACCTGCGTCACCAGCTCGGACGTCCGGCTGGTCTCCTTCGCGATCCTGACCCTGTCGGTCGTGTCCCTGGTCATCCGCAGGGAGACAAGCGCAGTGTCCAGTTCCTCCCATGATTCCTTCTCGAGATGCTTCTTGGCAGCCTCGAGCACCCTCTGTGCATCGTAGATGGCCTGGTCGGCGGCATTCCGGGATTCGACGAGCCTCATCCTGGCCTTGTCGATCTCGGCGTTGGCCTCGGCCTCCTTCATCAGTCTGTGTATCTCGTCCTCCGAGAGCCCCCCGCTGGGATTGACCCGCATGGACTGGAGCCGCCCGGTGATCGCGTCCTTCGCGGAGACGCTCAGCAGTCCGTTCGAGTCGATCTCGAACGAGACCTCTATCCTCGGGGCGCCGCGCTTGGCCGGCGGGATCCCCACGAGTTCGAAGCGTCCGAGGCTCCTGTTGCCCTCGGCCAGCTCCCTCTCGCCCTGCAGGACGTGGATGCTCACCACCTGCTGGTTGTCGACGGCCGATGTGAACATCCTGCTGCGCTTGATGGGAATGGGAGTGTTCCTCTCGACGATCGGCGCCATCACCCCGCCGAGCGTCTCGACACCGAGAGTGAGCGGGGTCACGTCGAGAAGGACCAGGTCCTTCCTCTGACCCGTGAGGACGGAAGCCTCCACCGCGGCGCCTATGCCGACGACCTCGTCGGGGTTGACGCTGTGGGCGGGCTTCTGGTGGAAGATGTCCTCGACCATCTTCCGCACGAAGGGCATCCTCGTGGAGCCGCCCACCAGGAGCACGTGATCGATCTCCTCGGGTCTGACGGAGGCGTCGTTGAGCGCCTTCTCGGAGGGTTCCCGCGTGAGCTTGACCAGATCCTCTATGAGGCTCTCGAGCAGGCCTCTCGTGAGCGACATCTCGAGGTGCTTCGGCCCCTCCTCGTCGGAAGCGATGAAGGGCAGGTTGATCCCGGCTTCGAGAACCGTCGAGAGCTCGCACTTCGCACGCTCGGCCGCCTCACGGATCCTCTGGAGGGCGACGGGGTCGGAGCTGAGGTCGAGGCCGTGCTCGCGCTTGAATTCGGAGATGATCCATTCGACGATCCTGGCGTCGAAGTCGTCGCCGCCGAGGTGGGTGTTGCCGCTGGTGGCCATGACCTCGAACACGCCGTTCACGACCTGCAGGATGCTGATGTCGAAGGTGCCTCCGCCCAGGTCGTACACGGCGAGGCGCTTCCTCTCGGTCGGCTCCATGAAGGCCAGCGCGGCTGCCGTGGGCTCGTTCAGGACGCGCCTGACCTCGAACCCGGCTATCCTGCCGGCGGCCTTCGTGGCCTCCCTCTGGACCTCGTTGAAATAGGCGGGTACAGTGATCACGGCCTCGGTGACCGGCTCGCCCAGGAATTCCTCGGCTCTGCTCTTGAGGCGCTGGAGGATCATGGCGGAGATCTCGGGCGGGGTGTAGTCGCGGTCGAAGACGCGCACCACGGCATCGCCCTTCTCGTTGTCCCGGACCTCGTAGCTGACGTTCATCCGCTCCTCCGAGACTTCCTCGAAGTGCCGGCCCATCAGCCGCTTGATGCTCCATATGGTGTTCCGGGGATTGGTGATGGCCTGCCGTTTGGCCACGAGGCCCACGAGTCGTTCGCCCTTGGCCGTGAAGGCCACCACGGACGGCATCACCCGCTGGCCTTCGCCGGAGGGGATGACCACGATCTCTCCGCCCTCGGCCACGGCCATGCACGAATTGGTCGTACCCAGGTCTATCCCGACGGCTCTGCCCAAGTCACGCCTCCGGATCTGGAGGAAGCCCCCGGCCCCCCTGAGAAACCCAGCCGACTCCGCGGGCCCTTCCCCATGTCGCGCCGAACCGCGCCCGGACCCGATCGGAGGACCCCACTGCCTCCAGTCGCTTAAAGTACCGTCTCAGGAACCTCCTGTCAACGCTCTCATCGCATCCTTCGGACTGCCGCGCATCGCGCCCAGTTCACAGACGTACGCCGAGACGAGGCGGGCCGGCGTCACGTCGAATGCGGGGTTGTAGACGGAGACTCCGGCGGGGGCGGTCCTGCAGCCTCCCATGGACGTCACCTCCCCCCCGTCCCTCTGCTCGATCGGGATGGCGGGTCCGTCCGGTGTCCAGGGATCGAAGGTGGAGAGCGGGGCCACGACGTAGAACGGGATGCCCGCCTCGCGCGCTGCGAGGGCCAGCGGATAGGTTCCTAGCTTGTTCGCGACGTCCCCGTTGCAGGCGATCCTGTCGGCGCCGGTGAAGACCGCGTCGACGGCCCCGGAGGCCAGCAGTCCGGCCGCGGCCGAGTCGGGCAGGACGGTGACGGGGATCCCCGCCCGCGCGAGTTCCCATGCCGTAAGCCTGGAACCCTGGAGGAGAGGCCTGGTCTCGTCGGCGAAGGCCGAGGCGAGGAGGCCCCTGTCCCATGCCTCGTAGAACACGGCGAGCGCCGTCCCGAGGCCTCCGGTCGCGAGAGCGCCGGCGTTGCAGTGGGTCAGGAGGCGGGATCCCGGCCCCAGGAGGGAGGCTCCGTGACGGCCCATCAGGCGCGATGCCTCGAGATCCGCAGCGAGGATCGAGTCCGCGTTCGCGAGCAGGGCCTCGAAGATCACGCCGGAGTTCCCGGGGTCGCGGAGAACCGCTCTCTGTGATGTCAGGGCGCGGGACAGGTTCACGGCCGTCGGCCTCGTGGCCTCCAGCAGGTCCATGCCCGCCTCGACCCCGCCCGCGAAACCCGGTCCCGGGGAGGCAGTGAGAGCCGCGAGGGCCGCTCCGTAGGCGGCTGCGATGCCTATGGCCGGGGCGCCCCTGACCGCGAGGGTCCTTATGGCATGGGCGAGTTCGCCCACGGTGCGGCAGTCCAGGTATTCGACACTGCCGGGGAGCGCTCTCTGGTCGAGAATCCTCACGGCTCCGGAAGCCCATCTGACGGTCTCGACCGGATCGCAGCCCATCAGGCTCCCGTTCCGAGTATCCCGAGGCAGATCGAGAGGATGTCCTCGGGCTCCATCATCCTGCCTTCGCCCGAAGTGCCGCAGGCTAGAGCCCCGCTGACGGGACCGGCGATGCGGATCCCCCTCGACGCGAGTTTCTGCACGTTCTCCCTCGTGGCCGGGTTGGCCCACATCCTGCTGTTCATCGAAGGGGCGACCACCACGGGGCAGTCGCATGCCAGGATCGTCGAGGTGAGGAGGTCGTCCGCGAAGCCCCAGGCCATCCTCGCCAGGAAATGGGCCGTGGCGGGGGCGACAACCGCCAGTGCTGCAGACTCGCTGAGACTGATGTGCGGGATGGGATCGGCCGGCTGGGCCGGGAAGAGGTCGGTGTGGACCGCCCTGCCTGTGACGCACGCCAGCTGGGCCGGGCCTATGAGCCTGGTGGCGGGACCGGAGAGCACTCCCTCCACCTCGAACCCGCTCCTCCTGAGCATGGATGCCAGCGCGACCCCCTTGTAGGCAGCCGCGCTCGATGTGATGCCGAGCACTACCTTCCGGGACATCTCGACAAACCCTCCCTGCATCTCCTCCCCACCTCGTTGACACCCATCAGGGTGAGCGCCGGGATGACGACGAAGGGCGTCCTGCAGACCCCGGCTATCCCCTCCGCCCATCCTCCGGTCGCCAGGTGCACGGCTCCGTCCCCGGCGAACGGGGAGAGGAGTTCCACCAGCCTGTCGGCCGCCCCTGCAGAACCGAGCAGCACCCCCGACCTCACGGCCTCGGCCGTGGTCCTCCCCAGAGCGCTGCCGGGCAGGTCGAGATCGACCGGATTGAGGAGCTCCGCCTTCTTGAAGAGCTCGGATGCGGCCGTACCTATCCCGGGGGCGATCGCACCGCCCAGATACTCGCCCCGGGCGTCGATGACGTCGAAGGTCGTGGCCGTTCCGAAATCGGCCACTATGGCCGGCAGGTTCCCGAGGAGGACCGCCGCGACGGCGTTCGCTATCCTGTCGGGCCCGAGCTCCTCGGGCCTGGGATAGGATGCCCTGATGCCAGAGGTCGCCGCGCAGACCTCGATGACGTCGGCACCCAGGTAGTCTGCCGCGGCCTTCTCGATGGAATGCCTCACCTGAGGCACGACGGTGGCGAACGACAGCAGTGCGGGCGGCTGCTCCCCCCTGCCTTCGAGCATGGCGCGGAGCAGCAGCCCCAGTTCGTCCGGGGTCCAGTGCCGGGTCGACACGCGCCAGCTCCTGAGCAGATCGCCACCCTCGAAGAGCCCGATCGCCGTCTTGGTGTTCCCGACGTCCATCGCGAGTGCGGTCGTCACTCCTGAAGGCACTCTAATCCTCCCGGTCAGGTGAGATGTCGGCTGCGGAATGGGGAACTGCCTGGTCGGCCCCGGGAGTGGTTGCCGCTCCCGAAGGCACTCTACTCCTCCCAGTCCAGTGAGATGTCGGCAGCAGGGGCGGAATGCGTGATGCTCCCGGTCGAGATCCCGTCCACGCCCGTGCCTGCCGCATCCCTTGCGGTAGCGAGGCTTATGCCGCCGGAAGCCTCCATGTATACGCCCGACCCCCTTGCCCGCCTGACCGCCTCGCTCATCTCGGCCACGCCCATGTTGTCCAGGAGGATCCTGCCGGGGTGCATCTCCAGCACCGCATCGAGCTGGTCGAGGCTGTCTATCTCGACCTCCACGGGGATGCCGGCGCTCCGGGCCGAGGACACGGCTTCCGCCAGGGCCTCCGGACTCCCGGCCGCCAGCCAGTGGTTGTCCTTGAACATGGCCATCTCGTGCAGGTCGAACCTGTGGTTGCGCCCTCCGCCGCATCTGACGGCATATCTCTCCAGCGCGCGGAGCCCCGGTGTCGTCTTCCTGGTGTCCAGTATCTCGGCACCCGTGCCTTCGACGGCCTCCACGAGGAGCCTGGTGGCAGTCGCGATGCCGCTCATCCTGTTGAGGATGTTGAGCGCCGTCCTCTCGCCCCGCAGGAGGATCCCGGCAGGTCCCGACAGGATGCCGATGCGGCATCCCCGTTCCACTGCCTCACCGTCGGCAGCCGACCTGGATGCATCGACCCCTCCGCCGAGCGTTTCGAAGACCATCTCGACGGCCCGCCATCCGCAGAGGACGAGCCTGCCTCTCGCGACTGCAGCCGCCCGTGCCCGTCTCGAGGCGTTCGCGCCGAGGGCTTCGACGGCCGAATCCGAGAATGCCGCATCCTCTTCCAGACCCCTCGACACCGCATCGCGCAGGACCGATTCCAGGTCACGCCAGTCCGTCATGTCCGAGGCTCCCTCCGGGGAGACCCGCGTCCAGGTGGACGACTCTCCCTCCGGCCATCGTGAGCAGCACCTTCGGCGGATCCTGATACGGAATACCGGGATCGCCGTCGAGGAGCACCAGGTCCGCCCGCCTGCCGGGGGCGAGGGGTCCGGCCAGATCGCCGAAGCCCGATATGGATGCGGCTTCGAGGGTATAGGCGTTCAGGGCATCCTCCGGGCCGAGGCGGAAGGAGGGCTCGGGGTGCCCGATGGCGCCGCGGATGCCCCACAGGGGACCGAACGGCATCCCGTCGCTGCCGAATCCGAGCCTGAAGCCGGCCGCGAGCGGAAGGGCGAAGGGATTCAGCCTGCGCGCGCGGGCTTCTCCCAGCCTCTCCGCGTACATCCCCCCGGGGCCCTGCCAGCGCCTTACGAAGTTCGGCTGCATCGAGAAGACGTGGACATCGCGCCTCCATGTGCCCGGCCACGCCGGTTCCAGATCCTCGGCGTGCTCGACCCTGATCTCCGGGGGCTGTCCGGGGCCCGCCGGGATCATTCCAGCCGAATCGAGCAGGCGGAGAGCCCGGGCTCCTATGGCGTGCACCACCGGCACCAGGCCCCTGTTCCTCGCCTCCCCCACGAGGAGGGCAAGCCGCCGTCCGTCGATGCATGGAGCGCATGAAGATCCGTCGGAGTAGGCTCCGTCCGTGGAGGCGGTCCTCGCGCCGAATCCGCCGTCGAGGAACATCTTGGCGCCTCTGACCGCCACCCTGCCGGAGGTCCAGGCATCCGGCCACGCGGCGGGATCGTCCGCGAACACGCTGACGGATACCGACAGTTCCGGCGGGAGTATTCCGGGCATCATCAGGGCATGCCCGGGCGACTCGGTGGTGGCGAGCCCGGTGACACCCTCGGAGAAGGCGATCCCGGCCGCCGACTGCATGGCGGACACGAACTCGCGGTCCGTGGGGGGGAACAGCTCGTACGCCCTGAGTACGGGGCCTTCGACTACGAGTGCGCTCCCTCCCCCGCCCGAGGTGGAGGTGCCCGGCTCCCTGGACCTGAGCAGCCCGAGCATCGCCGAATTGACGAGGGCGGCATGTCCGCACACCCTCCGGAGCATGACCGGTCTGCCCCTCGAGGCCGAGTCGAGTTCATCCAGGGACGGGAGCGAAGCCCCGCTCCAGGAGCTCTCGTCCCACTTCTCGCCCCTGACTATCGCCCCTTCATCCCCCGCCGGGGCTCCGGCCAGCGCGTCGAGCATGTCGGCAGCGCTCCGGCAGCCCGAGAGGTCGAGGCCGGCCTTCTCCATGCCCATCCAGAGGAGATGGCAGTGCGCATCGAAGAAGGACGGGATGGCGTGACAGGGGGGGACTTCCCCCCCGAGCGGGACGATCCGCTCTATCATGCCGTCGCGCACGGAGATCTCACTGGGCCCCAGCGGCGTCCCCCGTCCCGTCCTGACAGAGGCGCACCTCAGGATCGTCCTCAAGCCGATCCGCCCGAAGCGTTCCTGTTCCTGACCTGGCTCCACATCAGTTCGAAGACCTCCTCGCGGATCTCGAACTCGAACCAGGTGTAGTTGCCCCTGTTCTCGACGAAGACCACCCGCCCGGGGATCTCCTGGTTGATGAGACCGCCCGGAGGAGACGCCAGCGACAGGGGCTCGCTGACGATCGAGTCGAGGAAGGTGATCTCCCTCGCCTCTATCTCCTGGGCATCGGGCTTGGGGAACCAGGCCTTGATGATCAGCCTGTTCCTGTCGAAGATCGGGCTCTTGCCGAAATAGGTGACCCCGATCTTGAACGTCCTGGATTCGGAGTTGAGCCTGGGCGTGAACTCGACAGCGCGGTTCCTGCCTGATTCCTTCGCCTCGTAGAGCGCCTTGTCGGCCATCACTATGAGTTCGGCACCGGTGACGTCCAGGGTGCTGCAGACCCCGGCGGAGATCTCGACTCCGAGGCTGACCGTACCGGAGCTGTCACCGGGCGCCTGGACCCTTGCGGAGACGGGGATCGAGGGATCGTCGGCGGGGATCGAGAGAGGCGAATGCCCGACCGTACTCACCATCCTGGAGGCCGCCGCGAGACCCTCGGATCTGTCGAAGTTGGGCAGGAGGACCGTGATCTCCTCGCCGCCGTACCTGTAGGCCTCCCCCCTGTACCGGACGCTCTCCCTGATGATCCTGGAGACGTGCAGCAGGACCATGTCGCCGATGGAATGGCCCCATCTGTCGTTGAAAAGCTTGAAGTGGTCGATGTCGATCATCACTGCGGAGAGTGGGAGCCGCTCCACCGCCATGAGCCTCAGGAGCCTGGGGAGATCCTCGTCCAGCGCCTTCCTGGGGGGCAGCCCGGTCACCGGATCCGTCTCCCCCTCGCGGGGGAAGCGCAGCCTGACGGGATAATCGCCGGTCTCTTCAGCCAAGGCCACCCACCGATGCAGAACTCCTTGCGGACCCCGACCCGGATGTTGACACGGGGAGCGGATACGAGTACGCTAACATCGCTGGCTGGTTCGATCAAGCCCGACAGGGGGAATGGAGGTATTTTGAACAGGCTGCTCACATCGCTGTTCGTGCTACTCCTCGCGGTTTCCGCATGCGGCAGATCACCCGAGGAGCAGGCTGTACGCACCGCCTACAACGACCTCACCGACAATCTGGAGGCGGGAGACTACCAGGCCACCTACGACATGATGAGCTCCAACACCCGCACCTTCCTCGACGATCTGGCCGAGGCCTTCCAGTTCTACGGCATGGGCATGGGTGACACCGGCAGCGAGCTCCTCACCGAGATGATGTCGGAAGTCGACATGTCCGACCTCTCGCGCGACATCACGTCTGTCACCATCACCGGCGACAGGGCGCAGGTCGTCACCGCCACCATCGACGGCGACGAGACCACCGAGTTCGTGCTGGAAGACGGAGCATGGAGGCTCGACTTCGAGCAGTTCATGAAGGACGCCATCGACGAGGGTCTCGCCGGCTCCGGCATGACCGTCGACGACATCCTCGCCCATGAGATCGATGCCGACACCTTCGGTTCCGACATGCAGGCCGGCATGGACTTCGAGGCGGGTTCCGGAAGCTGCCCCGTCAGGATCACGAACGGCCTCGGCAGCTACGAGATCTGGTTCGTCTACGTCAGCTCGTCCGACATGACCGAGTGGGGAGACGACTGGCTGGGCTCCACCCGTATCCTGTCGCCCGGCAACACCATCACGGTCAACGTGGCCCCCGGCACCTACGACATCATGGTCGAGGACGAGGACGGCGACACATACAGCAGCTACGGCGCCGAGGTAGGCCCCTCCGGCTACTCCTGGACGCCGACGCTGTCCGACATGGACTGAGCCACGGGTCATGCGCACCGACCGGTATGGACACCTGTTCTGCGCTTTACGATGATACGCGGATGATGGTCGGGGTATGCCTCGCATGTTTCGACATGGTCCTTGCCGTACAACTCTCGATGGAGGGATGATGAGAAGAGTCCTGCTGCTGCTTGCCGGCGCTCTCGTACTGTTCGGAGCGGGTTGCGCCAAGACAGTGCCCGTCACCGTCACCAATTCGCTCGGTGATTACGACATCGCCCAGATCTACATCTACCCCACCACCCAGGTCAGCCGTGGCGAGGATCTGCAGGCCACCGACCTCACGCCGGGCCAGAGTGCCGAGTTCCAGTTCCTGCCCGGCACGTACAACATCCTCGTGATCGACGAGGATGACGACAGCTACTTCTTCGAGAACGTCACAGTCCCCAAGGAGGGCTTCGTCAAGGAAGTCACCCTCGACGACCTGAACTGGGAGCACGTCCACGTCGGGACGGGCCATTACCCGATCACCCTGACCAACAACCTCGTCGACTACGACATGTGGTACCTCTACGTCGACCCCACCGGCACCGAGCCGACCACCGAGTACATGGGCTCCAACATCGTGTTCCCGGACGAGAAGATCACCGTCTGGGTCGAGCCCGGCTCGTATGACATCCAGGTCGTCGACGACACCGACTTCACCTACACCTACGAGGGCATCGCCGTCAGCGAGACCGCCGGTGCGGACGTCGCAGTCAAGCCCGAGGACATCGACGCGACAAGGCCCGTCCCCGTCCCCGCCACTGTCACGGTCAGGAACGACCTGGGCAGCTGGGACATCTCCTACATCTACATCGACCCCTCCGACGCGCCCTGGAGCGAGGACCGTCTCGGCGCCCGCGTCCTTGCGCCCGGCGAGTCCTTCGATGTCGAGATCACCACGGGAACCTGGGACATGAAGGCCGAAGACGAGGACGGCGACACCTACACCCTCTGGACCCAGGAAATCGGGCCCGAGGGCTTCGTCTGGGCCGTCACCCTCGACCAGATGGATACCGAGTAGCCTTTATTCCAGACAGCGGAGAGGGCCCCCGGGAGACCGGGGGCCTTTTCTATCTGGATTCCATCTTCCTCACGAAGACGAGGTTCACGGCGGCCACCACGGCTGCGAGGCAGAACACCGACCAGGGCCCCAGGAACGCCCATAGGAGTCCCGCACCTGCGGGGACCAGCATGGAGACCGCATGGTCGAGGGTGCCGCCCAGGCCCAGGGTCGGCACGATGTCGCCGCTGCACCTGGCGATCCTCGAGAGGTATGTGGTGCGGGCCATGCTCAGCGAGAAGAGGAGTTCGTCGAGGACGTAGAGCGAGTAGAGGACGGCCAGGGCCGCGCCCCGTGCGAGGACAGAGGGAGCAGCGGCGTACCCGATGCACATGGCGAACACGAGGATCGACTCCACGGTCAGGACGGACTTCTCCCCGTACCTGTCTATGAGGTCTCCGAAGAGCGGCTTCGAGAACAGGCCGAGCAGCGCCGCAGCCCCCATCGCCAGAGCCAGGTCGGGGGCCTTCTGGTCGAAAAGGCTCACCAGCAGCCATGGCGCGAATGTCAGGAAGATCTGCTTCCTCGCCCCGAAGAGGATCGCGAGGATGTAGTACAGCCTGTATTCCCTGCGCAGGACGAACCGTTCCTTCATGGAGGGCCCCGGCTCACCCTCCGTCCTGTCGCCCCGCACCCTGGGGATGGCCATGGTCAGCGCGAAGCCGAGGGCCAGAACGACTGCGGCCGCACCGTATACCGCGCCGAAGCCGCCATGGATCCTGCCCAGCACGACCCAGACGATCCCGGTTCCCAGCATCAGTCCGGCGGACCTGTAGGCTCCCACCGTGCCGAGGATCCAGCCCCTCCCGCGCCCGGGTCCGAGGTCCATGGCCAGGGCGTCCCTCAGGGGTACGTAGAGGTGCATGCCCGCCGACCAGAGGAGCATGCAGGCCATGAACACCGCGAAGGACGAGCCGGCGACGGCCAGCACTAGGAAACTCACCACCCCGGCCAGGAAGCAGATGCTCAGGGCCCTCCCCCGGGCCATCCCAGCCACCAGACCCACCAGGACCACCTGGAGGAATCCCGGGAGCTCCCTGGGGACCTCCAGGGCCCCCCGGGTTTCTCCGCCCACGCGGAGGACGTTGAAGAGAAAGTCCGGCATCACCGACGAGAACACGTTTCCGGCGGCCGCCATCAGGGCGACTCCGATCATCATCCTGCCGAGGTTGCCGGAGAGGCCGATCCTCTCGGCCAGTGGGTTCCTTCTTGCTAGGGAGCGCATCCGTCCTCCTGGTGATGCAGCAGTGGCGTACGATGCCTCGAACATGGCCGATGAGGCCCTCCGGGGCCATCGCCGCCGCGACGTCCCCTCCGGGCGGTCATGGCGGGACCGGAGGCCCGCGGCCTATACTTGGCGGATCGGATCGACGTCCGGGAACGGACGGGATGCGCAGAGATACCCGGGCAGGATGTCCGCAGGGGCATCGGGCCCGGATCATGTAAGAAGGATGGTAAGGGATGTCTGGACAGCCTCCGAGGAGAGATCAGGTTGCGGCAGGGGACAGATGGTCGGTCGAAGCCGTCTTCAGGTCCGACGAAGAGTGGGAGATGGCCTTCAGGGCCACAGAGGGCTACGGCCGCGTGTTCGCAGCCTGGGCGGGAAGGCTCGGCGAATCGCCGGAGACGCTCGCCCATGCAGTGTCGGAGATGCTCGCACAGAGGAGGGTCCTCGAGAAGCTGGGCCTCTACGCGAGCATGAGGCAGGACGAGGACCTCTCGAACGCCCTCCACTCCTCCATGGACGACAGGTGCACCGCCAGGAGGAACGAGGTCGCGACGGCCCACTCGTTCTTCATGCCCGAACTGCTGTCGATCGATCCGGCCGTGATGTCGGAATGGCTCCGCACCCCGGCGCTCGAAGGTTATTCCTCCTGGCTGGGCGAGATGCTGAGATACCGCCCCCACACCCTCTCAGAACCCGAGGAGAAGCTCCTGGCGATGTCGGGAGACGCCCTCCAGGGATTCCATGCGGGATTCGGCAAGCTCTCCAACGTGGACATGCCCGCCAGGCTGCCCGAGATAACGGATGCCGAGGGCAGGCCGACCAGGCTCACCAACTCGAATCTGGTACCGCTCATGGAGGAAAGGGATCCGAAGGTCAGGAGGGCTGCATTCGACGGGTACTACAGGGAGCTTTCAGGGAATCTGAACACATCGGCCGCTCTCCTCAACGGCCAGGTGAAGTCGCACATCTTCATGGCCAGGGCGAGGAGGCATGCATCCGCGCTGGAGGCCTCGCTCTTCGACGATCTGGTCGGTACCGGCGTCTACGAGGCCCTCATCGCAGCAGTCCACGGCAGGCTGCCCGTGATGCACGGCTACTACGCCGCGAAGAAGGCCGCCCTCGGCCTCGGCACGATGTCCCCCTGCGACCTCTACCTGCCCGCGGTCGAGTACTCTCCGCGCAAGTACAGCTATGACGAGGCCGTGGAGATGACCCTGGAGGCGGTCCGCCCCCTGGGCGGGAGGTATGTCGCCGACCTGTCGGAGGGATTCAGGAGCGGCTGGGTGGACAGGTACGAGAACGTCGGCAAGCGCTCCGGCGCCTACTCGACGGGATGCGCCGACTCCATGCCGTACATCCTCCACAACTTCAGCGGCACGCTCGACTCGGTGTTCACGCTCGCCCACGAGGCCGGGCACTCGATGCACAGCCTCCTGTCATGGAGGCACCAGCCCTACCATTCCTCCGACTACCGGATCCTCGTGGCGGAGGTCGCATCCACGACGAACGAGATGCTCCTCGCGGACATGCTGATGAAGAAGACCGACGACGACGGGATGAAGGCCTTCCTGCTGGACAGGCTCGTCAACGACTTCAGGACCACGGTCTTCAGGCAGACCATGTTCGCCGAGTTCGAGTGGCTGATCCACAGGGAGGTCGAGGAGGGCGGAGCGCTCACACCCGAGTTCCTGAACTCGAGATACCTCGAACTGGTCCGCCTCTACCACGGCGAAGCCCTGAACACTTCCGGCGACGACGCCCTGATCGAGGCGGAATGGGCCAGGATACCGCACTTCTACTACGACTTCTACGTCTACAAGTACGCCACCGGCCTCTCCTCGGCCGTGGCCCTGTCCCGGCGGATACTCGAGGGGCGGCCGGGCGCACTGGAGGCGTATCTCGGCTTCCTCTCGGCAGGTTCTTCGAAGAGGCCGCTCGACATCCTCCGCGACGCGGGAGTCGATCTGGAGACCCCGGCTCCAGTGAACGAGGCGCTGGACTTTCTCGAGGAGACCGTGCGCCGGTTCGGGGAACTGACCGCGAGGGGCTGAGCCTAGGACCAGGCGTCGGCCTGGTTCCGGCCGGACGGCGGATCGCTGCCGGGCCTGGTCGTTTCCATCGACATGGACGCTCGGGCCCTCTCGCGATCCGCCGATCGGGGTTTTCTCAGTCAGGCGGATCGCTGCCGGGCCTGGTCGTTTCCATCGACATTGACGCTCGGGCCCTCTCGCGATCCGCCGATCGGGGTTTTCT
>JAUCPW010000036.1 GCA_030373045.1 Candidatus Fermentibacter sp. | reverse complement strand
TGGTACGCCCGCCAGGAGTTGAACCCGGAACCTTCTGGTCCGTAGCCAGACGCTCTATCCAGTTGAGCTACGGGCGCACCCAGATCGAGATGGACCGGTAGTCTACGCTCACGGCCGGTTCCGGTCAAGGAGCGGGTCAGCGGGACGTCGAATACCGCAGCGTCCCGTGGAAGGTGGCCGCCGTGCCTGCCGTCCCGCCTACGGTCACGGTGGATGGGACGTCGAAGCTCGCCATCGCCCCGCTCGACAGCGTGGAGGGATAGCGCACCCGTACGCTCCGTCCGTTCTGCGAAGAGCTGGACAGGGTGACCTCGAGATCGTACCCCCGGGGGGTCTGTACCGATGTCTGGCGTATTTCGAGATCAGGCGCGGGGATCCATACCGTGTCACCCGAAACGATGGGGGTATTCGAAGCGACGCCCGCCTCGATGAACGGTCCGGCCCCCTGGACGACCACCGGGAGAAGGGCGGTCCATGCGCCAGGGGCCGGCCACGAATAGATGATCACCGGATCGAGTGCGGTTCCCGTCGCGTTCCACCAGGGGACGACCTCGTCGCCGGGCGGGAGGTCGATCAGCCCGGTGGTCGATGCGAGAGAAAGGCCGTCCGTGTCGATGATCCTCATGGATACGCCCCGCCAGGTCTGGCTCGTGGCGTTGTGGATGATGACATTCGCCTCGAACCTCACCATGTCACCCTCGGGGAACCATGAATACCTCGGCGTCCAGGAGAGGCCTTCCACGTCGGCGATCAGCCTGCTCGTCCCGGAAACCCTCACGATCGCCGGGACGCCCGCAGCCCTGCAGAGGGATGCAGCGGCGACGGCGGAGTCCCCCCTGGCGCAGTGGAGCTCGATCCCTGCGACACCCGACTCGACCGACAGGAGTGCGATCTCGAGAGGGTCGAGGCCTCGTCTCGGGATCCCTTCCACGCTGGCTGGTCCGTCTACGGCCACCGTGACCACGAGCGAGTCGAGGTCGGTGCTCAGGATCCCGGTGGGGCGGGGTCCGCAGCCGGTGCAGAACGCGGCCGCGAGCGACAGGGTGGCAGCAGTTGCTCTCATGGGGTATTTATGTGCATCGCTGTGCCGAAGCGCGAGGGGAGACCGGGCGGGTGTCCGGGAGACTCCCGGCGTTCTGCCCGCTATTGATGGATGACCTTGGGGAGGCCTTCAGGGTGATATCCATGTCCAAGCTGAGGATAGGCAGGTCCAGCCGCCCGATGGACGTCGTGGCCGGGCCGGGCCGGCTCGTCCTCGTCACGGACTACTCCGGAGACGAAGGCGACGATCTGCTGGGCATCCTCTCGGGCGTCAGGAGGCCCTTCGGAGGGAGCGTCGAGGTGAACGGCTCGGAGCCGGGATTCGCCAGGGGCCTGCCGGGCGCGGTCTTCCTCACGCGTGCCACGAGCCTCGACCCGGCCCGCGCCCCGCTGCGCCAGCTGGCGGCCAGGCTGGCCATCCACGGCTGCGGCAGCAGGCGCGACAGGGCCGCACTGGTCGGCTGGATGACGGCGAACGGCCTCGAGAAGGAATCGGTGACCCGCACCGGGAGCCTTGCCCAGTGGATGCCCGGATTCATGGAGTTCTCCATCCCCGACATCGCGGGCCCTCCCGTCCTGGCGGTCTGCGATCCGCTGGCCTCGATGCCCTCCTCGTGGTCCGACCGCGTGATCGGGATCCTCTCGGATCTGAAGGGGAGGGGCTGCGCGATCGTGGTTGCCGCGCCGAATCCCCTCGGCCTGTGCGGCATCGCCGACGAGATCGCGAGGGTGGAGGAGTGAGATGAGGGGCTTCTACTTCAGGGAGGCCACCGACAGGCTCGTGCAGTCCTTCCTGCCCCCTTACTTCCTGGTTCCGGCCGTCATCGCGGTCGCGATCTATCTCGTGCATCCCCTCGAAACCACGATCGCGACCGGCATGAGCTCGATACAGGTGGCCTTCGCGAGCGCCACTTTCGCTGTCTGCCTCGTCTCGGCGGCTTCGGGCGCGAGGTTCTTCTCGAAGTTCTGGGGGGAGTCCTGGTTCGGCTCGAGCCTGATGGCTCCCGTGTCGAGGATCGCCGGGTTCTGGCAGGTCGTCCTGGCCCAGATGCTGTTCTCCTCCGTCATACTGGTCCTGTCGTGGGGCGCTGTGGCAGCGGCGATGCCGGCAGGGTTCGGCCCGCATCTAGTACCCGTGGCCTGTGCGGGCATCGCCCTCGCGGCGTGGACGGCCGCCGTGTCGGCCATGGCCGGCCTCCTCACTACACCGGCGCCTGCATCCGTGCTGGCGGGAGCCTTCACCCTCTACTCGCTCGCACCCCTGGTCGACCCTCTCGACAGCCTCTTCTCACCGGCATTCCGGATGACAGGCGCGGCCATGCCGTCAGCCCTTGCCGGCCATTGGCCGACTTCCGGCGCGATCCTGATCATCCTCGGACAGGCCGCGGGCTTCGCCGCCGCCGCCTTCTGCCTCTACTTCCTCGCCATGCACCGGGGCGTGGACACTCACCGCTGAAACAAACCCGGTCCCGGACGGCATCTTCGACCATCGGCGCGGCCTTCCTTATATCTGCGCATCCTCGATCACCACAGCGTTGCCCGGCCATCCAGGCGAGAGGAATGCCATGCGGGAAAGACTGAGGGCGATGATCTCGAAGCGGACCGCGGATTTCGCGGACATCCGCTACGAGATCCGGAAACAGACTGTGATCTCCTTCAGCGGCAAGGAGATAAAGCAGGTCAACGCCAGCGCGACCGACGGCTACGTCGTGAGGGCGCGGAGCGGCACCGGATTCTCCTCCGCGGTCGTGACGAAGGAGGAGGACGTGCCGAGGGCGCTCTCGCTCGCGACCGAGGGCGCATCCACGATGATGCGGTTCGGCGGGAAGAAGGTCGAACTCGCACCCGTGCCCGTGGTCGAGGACGATGTCGAGCCCGTCATGTCGGTCGACCCCCGGCAGATCCCCATCGGCGACAAGATCGCGGCGGCGAGGGCCTGCAACGCGCTGATGCTCGACCAGCCGGGCATAGCCACCACCAACGTGGCCTATCACGAGGTCTGCCGCGAGAAGTACTACGTGAACAGCGAGGGGACTGCCATCCGCGAGGTGCTGGTAACCGTGGCGATCGCGGGCGAGGTTGTCGCGAAGAAGGGCGACCTGCTCCAGAACATCCGCGTGGCCGTGGGAGGCGCCGACGGGTGGGAGTCGCTGGTCGGCCGCGATGATGTCTTCCTCGAGCGGGCCGGCATCGCAGCCAGGCTCCTCGACGCCGAACCGGTGAGGGGCGGGACCTACGATGTCGTGCTCAATCCCAGCATGGCCGGCGTGTTCACCCACGAGGCCTTCGGGCACTTCAGCGAGGCCGACATCATCGAGGACAACCCCTCCCTCCGGGCGAGGATGGCCCTCGGGGCGCAGCTCGGGTCGAAGGCCGTCAGCATCGTGGCCGACTCGACCCTTCCCGGCCAGCTCGGGCGCTACAGGTACGACGACGAGGGCGTGGCCGTCAGGCGCGTCCAGCTCATGAAGAACGGCGTCCTGACGGGGAGGCTCCACTCCAGGGCCACCGCAGCGGCTTTCGGCGAGGCCCCCACGGGCCACGACGTCGCCGAGGACTACCGTTACGAGCCCATCGTGCGCATGGGCACGATCTTCATCGAGCCCGGCACCGCGGGTGTCGAAGACCTTTTCCGCAGGATGGGCGACGGCCTGTACCTCCTCGATGCCAAGGGCGGCCAGACCAGCGGCGAGAACTTCACGTTCGGCGCCCAGTACGGGTTCGTGGTGGAGAACGGCCGGGTCGGCCGCATGATCCGCGACATCAACATCATGGGCAACCTCTTCACCACGCTTTCGAACATCGCGGACACCGCCTCCGACTTCAGACTGTCGGAGCGCGGCGGGTGCGGCAAGGGGCAGACCAACATCAAGTCGAACTACGGAGGCCCTCATGTGCTCATATCGGGCATGGTAGTGGGGGGTGTGTGATGGAGAAGCTTCTCCGGATGGCGATGGACGCAGCCGACCAGGCCGAGGTCTTCTACCGCGAGCACAGCAGCACGAGCCTGTCGATGAGGAACGGCTCGGTCACCGAACTGTCCACCTCGATCAACTCCGGGTACTCCCTCAGGATCATCAGGGACGGCATCCTCGGAACCGCCTACACGCAGAACCTGACGGACCGCCATGATCTCCTCGCCAATGCCGTGGCCTCGATGGAGGGAGGGGTCGAGGCCGGGTACCGCTTCCCGGGGCCGCACGAACACGTCGAGCTCGACACGCTCCACCCCTCCATCGCAGGCCTGGGCTACTCGGACATCGTCGACGCGTGCAGGGACGCCCTGGACGGGCTCTCCGGCAGGGTCGGCGGCCAGGTGGACAGCTCAGGCGGCTTCGTGAAGAGCACCACCAGGATCGTCAATTCGAACTCGCTCGATGTCTCGTCTTCGAGCGGAGGATTCTACGTCGGCGCACAGGTGCTCTTCCCCGCGACCGAGACCTCGCTGGGCCAGTTCAGGTACTCTCTCGACAAATGCGAGATCGCCCCTGACAGCCTGGACGAGCTCGTCGAGTTCTACTCCCGCGGTCTCGAGGAGGTCGACGCCCCCTCCGGCAGGATGAAGGTGCTGTTCCACCCCCAGGCCATGAATGCCCTGACGTGGAGGCTGAGGTCCGCCCTGAGTGCGCGTTCCGTCTACTTCGGGACCTCCCCGCTGATAGGCAGGAAGGGTGAGAGGGTCGTCTCGGAGAAGATCTCCTTCATCGAGGATCCTCACGCAGGGGGGGCGATGGGGGCGACCCCGTTCGACGACGAGGGCATGCCTACCCGCAAGTTCCCGATGATCAGGAACGGTGTCTTCGAGAGCCTCTACACCAACCTCGACTACGCCGTAAGGCTCGGCATCGAGCCCACCGGCAGCGGGTTCCGGGGAGACGACGCCATCGCGGGGCTGCCCGCGGCCGGCCTGGCCCAGGAGGGCTTCGAGCCCGGCGACATGACGTTCGACGAGATGGTCTCGGCGATGGACGAGGGAGTCATCCTGATGGGGGCCCTTGGAGCCCACTCCGGGAACATCATCAACGGCGACTTCTCCGTTGGCATGAACCCGGGCCTCCTTGTCAGGGGGGGCAGGATCGTCGGCCGGGTGAGGGACGGCATGGTCGCCGGCAACGTATGGGACGTGATGCAGAGGGTCGTCGGCGTCGAGGACAGGATCCACGATCCGTCGAGCTGGGCCCGCTACCCCTGCATCCTGCTCGACGGTGTGAGCGTCTCGGCCAGGAAGGCCTGAACCGCGCCATGATGGCGCGCCTCCCCCGGGCGGATGCCGGAAGCTATTGCCCCTGTTCGCGTTTCTGGATCGTTCAACCTGGCAAGACCGTTGCTGTTAATAGAAACGGAAAGCCGGATGGAACGGCTTGGATAACGGACAGGAGAGGAGAACGGAAATGGCGAATCTTCCGGACAGAAGGCGGGAGAGGTACCTGATGCCCTTCGACTGGGCTGGATACACGATGAACCGCATGCTCGAGGACATCTTCCCGGGCGGCGCCAACGGGTTCGACTGGGTGCCCGCGATCGATGTCATCGAGACGAGGGACACGCTCGAGGTAAGGCTCGAGCTTCCCGGGCTCTGCAAGGACGAGATCGACATCCAGGTCTCGAACGGCGTGCTGACCATCAAGGGTGAGAAGAAGGAGGTGAAGGACGACAAGACCGAGAAGCGCTACCACCACCGCGAGATGCGCTACGGTTCGTTCGTCCGCGCCATCGCCCTCCCGGTCGACGTGAAGCCCGAGGAGGCCGCAGCCCAGTGCAGGGACGGCGTGCTCACGATCGTCCTGCCCAAGGAGGACAGGGCCGTCCACAAGAAGATCGAGATCAAGAGCTGACGGTTCCCGCAGAGTGACAGGGGGCCGCCTCCGGGCGGCCCCTCCGCGTACTCCCCTCCGGGGCGCTCCGCCGGGCATGTTCGGGTCGGGCGGCGGCCCTGCCGCGCCTCACCGGAGGTGAACATGGACCTTTTCGATCTGTGCATGCATGCGAGGACCGTCAGGCGATTCAGGGAGGCGCTCGGCATCGATCCCGCGACTGCGCTCGGCCTCGTCGAGGCTGCGGGGCTCGCCCCCTGCGCAGGGAACCTGCAGGAGCTGCGATACGTCATCATCCTCGACAAGGCCGGGAGAGAGGCCCTGTTCCCCCTGCTCTCATGGGCCGCATATCTGAAGGACTGGCCCGGTCCCGGCGAAGGCGAGAGACCGGCCGGATACGTCGTGATCCTCGCGCCTTCGGAGGAGAAGCCCTTCACCAGGATAGACGCCGGGATCGCCGCTGGCTACATAACTCTGGACGCCCATGCCGCCGGGCTCGGTACCTGCATCCTGATGTCGTTCGACCGTGCTGGGATGGGCAGCCTGCTGTGCGTGCCCGATGGCCTGTCGCCCATCCTTGTGATAGCCCTCGGGGAGCCGGCGGAGGAGGTAGTCGTGGAGACTCTGCCGCCCGGCGGCCCGGTGGAGTACTGGCGTGACTCGGAAGGCGTTCATCATGTTCCGAAGAGACCCGTGTCCGATCTCCTGATCACCTGACAACGGAGGTACCCCATGCTGTCCGCGCAGGATTTCGCAGCCCGCAGGGCCGCCCTGATGGAAAGGCTGCCGGACCGCAGCCTGGCGGTAGTCCCGCCGTCGAGCGAGAAGCCGTCTTCGGCGGATGCCACGCATCCCTACGTACCCTCCAGGAACCTCTACTACCTGACCGGGATAGTTCAGGAGAACACCTGGCTCCTGATGATCCGCACCCCCGCCGCGGGCGTCCAGGAGATGCTCTTCACCGACCCGTTCGATCCCGAGTACGAGAAGTGGTGGGGCAGGAAGCTCACGAAGGAGGAGGCCTCCGAGGTCTCGGGCATCAGGGACGTCCGGACCGACCGCGGCTGGGAGGGGCTCATCGACAGGCTCCTGTCGCGGAGCGGGATCGAGAACGTCTTCGTCGACTATCCGTCGAGCGGCCTCGGGCAGCCCAGGGGCGAAAGGCAGAGGTTCGCCGGAAGGCTCGCCGGGGCGTGGCCCGACCGCGCGCATTCGAGGCTCTCGCCGCACATCTTCGCCATGAGGATGGTGAAGGACGACAGGGAGATCGAGCTGATGCGCGAGGCCGCAAGGATCACCGGCAAGGCCTTCGCGGCGGTCCTCTCGGTGCTCAGGCCCGGAATCCGCGAATGCGTCGTCGAAGCCGAGATAATGAAGACCTTCATAGCCTCGGGCGCCCGGGCGGCCTTCCCCGTGATAGCCGCCGGAGGCGGACGAGCCACATGCCTCCATTACACGAGCAACGACGCCGTTCTCGAAGAGGGGGATCTCCTCCTCATAGACTTCGGGGCGGCATGGAGCCTGTACAGCTCCGACATCACCAGGACCGTGCCGGTTTCGGGAAGGTACACGGACAGGCAGAGGCAGCTCATGGAGCTGGTTCTCGAGACGCAGAGGGACGCCATTGCCCGGCTGTCTCCGGGCAAGCTGCACGCCGACTGGAACCAGGAGGTGGCGACAGCCTACGCCGAAAGGCTCGCGGCAGCCGGGATCATCCCCGATCCGGCCGGGCTCGAGGCCGTCTACTACCACCGTACCGGCCACCATCTCGGCCTGGATACCCACGATGAATCCATCCCCGACATCCCCGCCGCGCCCGGAATGGTTTTCACCGTCGAACCCGGGCTGTACATCGCCTCCGAATCAACCGGGATCCGCATAGAGGACGACGTGATGGTGGCGGATGGCGGCAGCCGGATCCTCTCGGACATGATCCCGAGGGAGCCCTCCGACATCGAAGCGATGATGCGGGACAGATAGGCCTGGATGGTCGTGATCCCCGATCAGGAGCTGATGCGCCTGGCTCTCTCGGAGGCCGGCCTGGCTCTCTCGGAGGCCGAGGTTCCGGTGGGCGCGGTTCTCGCGCTGCCTGACGGCCGCGTGTTCCGCGGCCACAACATGACCGCCGCCCTCGGCCGGCCCTCCGCGCACGCCGAGCACATCGCGATCGAGAAGGCGGCCGGGGCGCTCTCGGACTGGCGCCTCGAGGGATCCGTGCTGGTGTCGACCGTCGAGCCGTGCCTCATGTGCGGGGGCCTGGCGGTGCTGGCCCGCGTGGCCAGGATCGTGTTCGGCGCTCCCGATCCGCGCTTCGGGGCGTTCGGGTCCGTGACGGACATCACGGCGATGGGAAACCTCAACCATTATCCGGCAGTCACCGGGGGGCTGATGGCCGAAGAGGCCGGCAGCCTGGTCCGATCCTTCTTCAGGAGCCTGCGCGCCGGCCGCGCGGTTCCCGAATCGGAAAGCGGGGCATGATGGCGAAGTTCGTCCCCGATCCCGGCGAGAAGATCCTCAAGTCGGGCATGATCCTCACCCTGCAGGGCGGGAAGATCAAGTATCCGGCCTCCTCGAGGTTCTTCATCACCGACAGGCGGTTCGTGTGGCACGACCTCGGCAAGTGGGCCTTCCTGCAGAGCCAGGGTGCTCTCTGGATGCTCCTGGTGAAGGGGACGCCCGTTTCGTTCCCGTACTCCGGGATGAGGATCACCCACGGCAAGTATGCGCTGAACAAGGATCTGCTCGAGTTCAAGGCGCCCGATGGGCGAAGCATCCTGGTCTCCAGGCGCGAGAAGACGCTCGGGATGTTCCGCGAAGCTCTGGCCCAGGGCGGTATCGGCCTGGTCCAGGAGTCGGCGGAGGAGTGGTCGATCCGGGCGTAGGTTCTTATCGAGCAATCCCTTTACGGTTCGCATGTCAGGAGGGATGGACATGGTTCGAATGGGCGTTCCGCTGCTCCTCCTGGCCACCGCAGCCCGGGCGTATTTTCTTCCCGATGCCGGTGCCCGTGTCAGGGAATGCATCGACCTGGCCATCCTCCGGGGGATCGAGGATCTCCCGGATTCCCTGCTGCCGCCGGGATGCGACGACCTCCTGATCGTGCCGGAGGAGGGCTACCGGGAGGACGCAGTGCTGCACCTCGTAGGGGCCGGGGCGGATACGACGGACTTCGGGACATTCGAATACGGGGGGATGTACAACCCGGCCAAGACCGAGTGGCGCTGGCTGCCAGCCGACGGGATCGTTCAGGTCTACTCCCAGATGCCGTTCAGCGCCTTCACGTACTGGGCCGAGTACCGCCTCGGGACGGAACCTCCGGCCCTCGTGCCGCTCGGGGAGGGGACGATGGACCCCTCGCAGGACGCCGTGGATGCGGCCTGGCGCCTGATCGACTCGGGCATGGTCGCCCAGGCCGTGGATACGCTCTCCATGATCTTCTACCCGCAGTACTACTATGAATCCGAGGAGATGGGGGCCGCCCTGCTCAGGCGCAGCCACGAGCTCGCGCTGCAGTCCTGTCGCGACGGAGACGTGATGGCCGCATGCTCCGTGATGACCCTGCCGTTCGAGCACGACTACCTGTTCAACCTGGATTACGGATGGATAACGGGCATCGATTCCGGGGAGGATTACCGGGCCGGCGCCTATGCCGGTCACATGCCCTTCGAGGAAGCCATCTTGATCGCCAACGACTACGGCTTCCTCCTGCTGGAGGCGGGGCATCCTTCGGAGGCAGTACCAGTCCTCAGCCATGTGGTCATGCTGGATCCGTCCAGGGCGGTCGCGTACCTGAACCTGGCCGACGCCCTCTGGGCGCTGGGCCGGTTCGGCGAGGCGAGGCCCCTTTACGGAACGTACTTGAGTCTCCTGGACGACGACCTTCTCGAACTGGCGCCCGGATACGCGGTCGAGAGGAGCGAATGATGGACGGAAGCGCCCTCGACGGATACTGCGGGCTCTGGTGCGACGCCTGCAAGATAGTGAAGGCCGAGCGAAACGGCACACAGGACGGCATCGCCGGCATCCTCGGGGTCGAGCCGTCTGAGATACACTGCAAAGGATGCAGGTCGGAAGACGTGTTCACGGGCTGTTCCAGGTGCCCGATGAGGGCATGCGCTTCGACGCGGGAGGTCGAGTTCTGCTCCGACTGCCCGGACTTCCCATGCGGTGAATACCGGAGGATCGCCTCCTCGGGCGACAGCCTCCCGCCTCACTTCAGGACGACGATCAGGAATCTCGGGGAGATCAGGGAGAAAGGCGCATCCGAATGGAGGCGCCTGCAGGCGGGGAGATGGGCCTGCCCATCGTGCGGGCGCCCATTCTCCTGGTATGCCGAGGAATGCTCCTGCGGACAGGATCTGCGGGGCAGGAAGGACTGGGAGAACCTCTAGACGAGGCTGGATGATCCTCGAGTCACCAGTTTCGCGGAGCGAACTGGTGAGTAGCACTTACTGAGGAAGTAGGCTACGGTCCTCTCGCGGCTTGCCATACGATTGTCTGCAGATATACGCTCAGATCCTTTCAAGGCGTGCCTATCTTGAGACACTGGACGATGGCAAGCCTCTGTCGGATCAGCTTATTCCTGCGTAGGCAGGAATAAGCGGACTGCCGGGCCTGCTCATCTCCGCGGACGGATGAATTGTTCGACCCGGCCATCTCGCTGCCTGCCCAGCTGATAGAACTCGCTATGGCAGACAGCTGTCAGGCCTGCTCATCTCCGCGGGCGCGGAGATGAGCGAACTGCCGCTCCCTTGCTCGCTCGCCCTGCGAACGGGTTGGATGGGCTGGTTTTTATGGCCTCTCGAAGGTTCCTCGCCTGACACAGTACGCGGCTCGATTAGCTCGGAACACTTCTGCCGGCGTGTAGTTTCGCCTTGCGAAACTACAGGAAGAGGCTGCTCAGGCTCTGCCCCGAGTGGATCCGCTTGATGGCCTCGGCGAAGACGGGGGCCACGGACACTGTTTCGATCTTCGTCACCGGGCCGCCGTTCACCGCCGCCGCGGCGCCGGCGTCGAACTCGATGGTGTCGGTGATGAAGAGCCTTGTGATCGGGCTTTCCTCGATGAGCTTCACTGCCTGGCCCGAGAGCACCCCGTGGGTCACGAACGCGAAGATCTCCTCGGCTCCGCGATCCCTGGCCGTCTCGGCCGACAGCACCAGGCTCCTGCCCGACAGGATCTCGTCGTCGCACATGATGACGGTGCGGTTCTCGAGGTTGTCCACGCCCTCGACCGACCTGACGTGCGGCCGCTCGGAGTCATCGAAGCGCACCTTCTTGACGTAGCCGGTAACCACCTCGGGCGCGCCTCCCGCCTCCTTGATGGCCCGCGACACGTACACCGCCATCGAGTCGTTCTCGAGGATGCTCCCGGAGTCGGGCGCCAGGAAGGCTATCCTCTCGCGGCCGAGCTCCAGGATCTTCTTCATGAAGGTGCCCTGGGCGTGGAGCTGATCGACCGGGATGTCGCTGAATCCCTGGCTCTGCGGGCAGTGGAGCGTCATGGTGAGCACCCGCCCGGCCCTCACGGCCGTCATCAGATCGAACATCATCTTGGCGGATATGGCGATGCGCGGCTTGTCCTTCTTGTCGCTCCGGGCGTAGGGGAAGTACGGGGTGACCGCGGTGATCCTGCCCGCGCTGTCCTTGATGGCGTACATCATCTGGAGGAGTTCGAGGATGTCGCCCGAAACGGTGCCGAAGGCCCGGCTCCGGTCCTGGAAGATCGACCGTTCGCCGGACTGGATCACGAACACGTCCTTCTCACGGACGGTGCCGCCCACGAAGTTCACCATGAGGTTGCCGTTGGAGAACTCGACGAACTCAACCGGCTCGGGCTCCACCCCCAGGAGTTCGCATATCCTCCCAGCAAGGGCTTCACTCGACCTTCCGGAACAGATCGCGATGTTCCCGAACATTTCAGACCTCCGGAAGAACCTCGGTGGTGATTTCGGTTTGTTTGGGCGACGCCGACCCCGGAATATGTCTCGCGGGCGGGGCACCGGGAAGCGACCGGCTTGACTTGCCCGCGGGGGTTATGTTGATTCCGCAGGACTGTTCCGTTTCAATACTTCACCGGAGGCGCCTCTGATGGGTGAGAGGAAGATCAGGATCCTGATCGCCAAGCCCGGCCTCGACGGGCACGATCGTGGAGCCAAGTACATAGCCCGCGCCCTGAGGGACGCCGGGATGGAAGTGGTCTACACGGGCATAAGGCAGACCCCGGAGGCGATAGCCGCCGCAGCCGTGCAGGAGGATGTGGACTTCGTGGGGCTTTCGCTCCTCTCGGGCGCCCACAATCACCTCTTCCCGGCCGTCGCTTCGTGCCTCGCCGAACGCGGGGCCTCGGACATCATCCTCTTCGGCGGGGGAGTGATCCCCGAGGAGGACATCCCCGGGCTCACGGCCGCCGGGTTCAGGGCCATCTTCACGCCGGGCACGCCCGCCCCGGATGTGGTTGATTTCATAAAGAGGGAGTTCGAGGCGGCTGCTTTATCCGGAACGAAGGCCTGATCCGGCCGGAGGTTGGTTTGAGGGCCGCTGATCCCGGGCATCTCGCCGGACTCGTCAGGAAGGGGGACACGCGCGGTCTCGCGCGGGCCCTCACCGTTGTCGAGAACGGGGGGCCCGAAGCCGCAGCGCTCCTGCACGAGCTCTACGATCCCTGCCCCGGGTCGCGCTCGGTCGGGATAACTGGTCCTCCGGGCGCAGGCAAGAGCAGCCTGGCGGACGTCCTGCTGGCCCACTGGAAGAGTGCCGGGAGGCGCCCGGGCGTGATCGCCGTCGATCCCTCCTCGCCGTTCTCCGGCGGGGCCATCCTGGGCGACAGGCTCAGGATGCAGCGCCATGCCTGCGACCCGGACATATTCATCCGGAGCATGGGCAGCAGGGGGCACATCGGAGGGCTGGCAGGCACCACGGCTCAGGCGGTGGAGGTGCTCACCGCCGGAGGTTACGATCCGGTGCTGATCGAGACCGTGGGCGTAGGCCAGGGGGAGGTCGAGGTCGCCTCCATAGCCGACCTGACCATCCTCGTCCTCGTCCCCGGCCTGGGCGACGACGTGCAGATGATGAAGGCCGGGATCATGGAGATCGGCGACCTGATCGTCCTGAACAAGGCCGACAGGCCCGGGATCGACCAGCTCGAAGCGGTCGTCCGGGCGGGGCTCGATTTCGCGCCGGAGGGTACGGCGAGGCCTCCAGTGGTCAGATGCTCGGTGACCAGCGGAGAAGGCCTCGGTGATGTCTTCTCGGAGATAGACGGACTGCTCGCGTCCGGGAAGGATTTCGAAGCCTCCCGGCGCGGGAGGGTTCGCGAGAACCTGCTCCGCATCGCCGCGGAACAGGGTGCAAGAGCCGCTCTGGAGATCCTGGAACGCACCCTGGGGGTCGAGAGGGCGGTCGACATGGTCCTTGCAGGAGAGACAACGCCTTACGAGATCGGAGAGCGGCTCACGCTCCCGGGAAGGGCTCCGGTAGAGGCATGATCGATCACATCGACCACATAGGCATCGCAGTCGAGGGCCTGGAGGCGTCCGTCCCGTTCTACCGCGACGTGCTCGGCCTCGAGGACCTGGGGCGCGAGGAGGTCCCCTCCCAGAAGGTGAGGGTGGCCATGTTCCGCGTAGGAGAAGCCAGGATAGAGCTCCTGGAGCCGGCCTCCCCCGACAGCCCCATCGCCCAGTTCATCGAGAAGAGGGGGCAGGGCATACACCACATCGCCTACTCCGTGTGCGACGCGTCCGGCACGGTCCGGACCCTCGTGGAGAAGGGCGTGGAGATGATAGACCGCGAGCCGAGGATGGGCGCGGGAGGCAGCCTGATAGCCTTCATCCATCCGAAGTCGAGCGGGAGGGTCTTGACTGAGATATGCGAACACGGAACGACTGAAAAGGAAGAGGGCCTATGACATCGGCGGAAAAGGTCGAGAAGCTCCTCGCGCAGCGGGAGAAGGCGCAGGAGGGCGGCGGACTCGACAGGATCGAGAAGCAGCACGCCCTGGGCAAGCTCACCGCTCGGGAGAGGATCGAGCTCCTGCTCGACGAGGGGAGCTTCGAGGAGTTCGACATGTTCGTGTCCCACAGGTGCACGAAGTTCGGGCTCGACTCGAAGCACATCCCCGGCGACGGCGTGGTCACCGGCTACGGCACGATAGACGGCCGGCTGGTCTACGTCTTCTCCCACGACTTCACCGTCTTCGGCGGATCTCTCTCCGAGACCTTCGCCGAGAAGGTGATAAAGATCATGGAGATGGCCGCCGAGAACGGCGCCCCTGTCATCGGGCTCAACGACTCGGGCGGAGCCCGCATCCAGGAGGGCATCGAGAGCCTCGCCGGATACGGCGAGATCTTCCTGCGCAACGTGGTCTACTCCGGCGTCATCCCCCAGATCTCGGTGATCATGGGCCCCTGCGCCGGCGGCGCGGTCTACAGCCCCGCCATCACCGACTTCACGATCATGGTCGAGAACACGAGCTACATGTTCGTCACCGGCCCGAAGGTCGTGAAGACGGTGACCGGCGAGGACGTCACGGTCGACCAGCTCGGCGGGGCGCACATACACGCCACGCGCAGCGGCGTTGCGAGCCTCACCTGCAAGAACGAGCAGGAGGCTCTCCTGTTCGTCCGCAAGCTCGTGAGCTACATCCCCCAGAACAACATGGAGGATCCGGTCGCCTCCACCCCCACGGATCCCATCGACAGGCTGGAGTCCTGGCTCGACGACTTCGTCCCCGACAACCCGAACAAGCCATACGAGATGAGGAAGATCATCTCCGCGGTCGTCGACGACGGCGAGTTCCTGGAAATCCAGAGAATGTTCGCCCCCAACATCATAGTCGGGTTCGCCAGGATGAACGGCAGGTCCGTGGGAGTTGTCGCGAACCAGCCCTCGTTCCTCGCCGGCGTGCTCGACAACGACGCCTCGATCAAGGGCGCCAGGTTCGTTCGCTTCTGCGACGCCTTCAACATCCCGGTGCTGACCTTCGTCGACGTGCCCGGCTTCATGCCCGGCACGAAGCAGGAGTACGCGGGCATCATCCGCAACGGGGCCAAGCTGCTCTACGCCTTCGCCGAGGCCACCGTGCCCAAGGTGACCGTGATCGTGCGAAAGGCCTACGGCGGTGCCTACGACGTCATGAGTTCGAAGCACCTGAAGTCGGACGTGAACTACGCCTGGCCCAGCGCCGAGATAGCGGTCATGGGTCCCGAGGGGGCCGTCGAGATCATCTTCAGCAAGGACCTCGAGAAGGCCCAGTCCCCTGCCGATAGGAAGAAGGAGCTGGTGGAGGACTACAAGGAGCACTTCGCCAACCCCTTCACGGCGGCGGAGCGCGGCTACGTGGACGACGTGATCGTGCCGTCCTCGACGAGGTTCAGGGTCATAAGGGCGCTGGAGATGCTGTCGGGCAAGAGGCGCTTCATGCCCTCCAAGAAGCACGGGAACATCCCTCTATGACGGCCGGGCTGATCCTTCTGGCCGCCGCGGGGCAGTCCGCGGACCCCGTCCTCGGGCAGGGCGTGAAGGTGTCGGTGGTCGGGATGGTGATAGTCTTCGCCGGGCTGGTGATCCTCACCCTCCTGCTGCCCCTGCTCTCCCGGATGATCGCCAGATCGGAAGCGAAGAAGGCGGCGGGCGATGCCGTACAGGAGTCCACCTCGCCGCTCCAGCCCACGGACGAGGAGGTGGCGGCCGCCGTCAGCGCGATCCACGCCCACTTCCAGAGTCTCGAACAGATCGAGCACGTCAGGCTCACTCTCGGGATGTACGACAAGCCATACAGGCCGTGGCGACTCGCGGGGCGCGCCGAGGTCCTCCTCGGCAGGCAGGCCCTCGGGGGCCGCCCGCGGAACAGGAGTCTCTGATGCCCGAATACAAGGTGACCATCGGCGGGAAGAGCTACGACGTGAACGTCGGCAGGATGATCGACGACCGTGTCGATGTATCCGTGAACGGCAAGCAGTTCAACGTGGAGATAGAGGCGCCCAGGAAGGCCGCCTCGAAGACCCCGAGGATCGAGACCAAGCCCCATGTGGTGAGCGCGGCCGAGGCCCCGGACAAGACATCCCCTCCGGGAACCGCTGCTGCGGGCCGCGGCGACATCCTGGCGCCGCTCCCGGGGCTCATCCTGAAGCTCATGGTGAAGGAGGGCGACCAGGTCCGCGAGGGGCAGACCGTCGCCATCATGGAAGCGATGAAGATGGAGAACGAGATCGAATCCCCGTTCAGCGGGACAGTGAGCAGCATCCCCGTGAAGCAGGGGGACACCGTGCTCGAAAACGCACTCTTGATGAAGATAGGGAGTTGATATGTCCCCGGCCGGCCGCCTACTGGGCGTGCTGACGGCCGCAGCAGGTTCTCAGTCCCAGACCTCGTCCGATCTCATGAGCATCTTCCGGACCACCGGGTTCGGGAACTTCGAGATCGGCAACATCGTCATGATAGTGGTCGGGCTCTCGATGATCTGGCTCGCCGTCAGGAAGAACTACGAACCGCTGCTCCTGATCCCCATCGGATTCGGGATAGTGGCGGGCAACATCCCGTACGATCCCACCCTGATGCCGATAGGCTACCAGGACGTACTGAACGGCCAGCAGTCCGTCTTCAACCTGTACTACTTCGGAGTGTCGAGCGGCCTGTTCCCTCCCCTGATCTTCCTCGGTATCGGGGCCATGACCGACTTCAGCGCCCTGCTGTCGAATCCGAAGCTGCTCCTCCTCGGAGCCGCAGCGCAGATCGGGATATTCCTCACCCTGATGGGATCCCTGCTTCTCGGCTTCGATCTGAAGGAAGCCGCCGCGATAGGGATCATCGGCGGAGCCGACGGGCCCACCGCGATCTTCGTCGCGAGCCAGATGGCCCCGCATCTGCTGGGGGCCATCGCCATCGCGGCCTACTCCTACATGGGCCTGGTGCCCGTGATCCAGCCGCCCATCATGAAGCTGCTCACCACGCCTGCCGAGCGCAGGATCAGGATGAGACCGGCCCGGCAGGTGTCGCGGGTGGAGAAGGTGCTCTTCCCCATAGTGGCCTTCATCGTGACGGCCTTCATCGCCCCGGGCGCGATCACCCTGCTCGGGATGCTCTTCTTCGGGAACCTCCTCCGGGAGAGCGGGGTGACGAACCGCCTGTCCGACAGCGCCCAGAACGCCCTCAACAACATCGTGGTGATGCTGCTGGGCTTCTCGGTGGGCACCAGCACCCAGGCGAGCTTCTTCCTCACCTCCCAGTCGATCCTGATCTTCGCCCTGGGTGCGGCCAGCTTCGCCACCGCGTCGGCGGGCGGCGTGCTCTTCGCGAAGTTCATGAACCTGTTCCTCAAGGAGGGCTGCAAGGTCAACCCGCTGATCGGTTCGGCGGGAGTCTCGGCCGTCCCCGACTCCGCGCGCGTGTCGGAGATAGTCGGGCGCGAATACGACCCGAAGAACCATCTCCTCATGCACGCCATGGGGCCGAACGTGGCCGGCGTAATTGGCAGCGCGATAGCGGCCGGCGTCCTGCTGGCGATGATCCCGCACTAGGAGGGCCTTGGGCGATCTGAAGATCCGCGGATACGACTGCCTCGTTACGGGCGGGGCGGGCTTCATCGGTTCGCACGTCTGCGAGGCCCTGCTCGCGAAGGGCAGGAGCGTGCTCGTCCTCGACGACCTATCCACGGGCAACCTCGCGAACCTCGAGAACTGCGTCGCCGACCCCGGCTTCAGCTACACGATCGGCTCGGTCTGCGACGAGTCGCTCGTGGCCGAGGCGGTGGACCTCTGCGGCTCCGTGATACACCTGGCCGCCGCGGTCGGGGTCGAGACGATCATACGGCATCCCGTGGAGACCATCGAGGTGAACGTACGGGGCACCGAGAACGTGCTCCGCGCCGCGGGCAGGAAGGGCCGCAGGACGTTCATAGCGTCCACCTCGGAGGTCTACGGCAAGGGCGAAGCCGTGCCCTTCCAGGAGGACGGCGACCTGGTTTTCGGTCCCACGAGCCGCAGCCGCTGGAGCTACGCCTGCTCGAAGACGATAGACGAGTTCCTGGCCCTGGCCTACTCGAAGGCGCGAGGCCTCCCAGTCACCATAGGCCGCCTGTTCAACACGGTCGGCCCCAGGCAGTCCGGCAGGTACGGCATGGTGCTGCCCCGGTTCATCAGGCAGGCCCTCGCCGGGGAACCGATCACGGTCTACGGCGACGGCACGCAGACCAGGTGCTTCAGCCTCGTGTACGAGGTGGTGGACTGCATCGTGGCCCTGATGGAGACGCGGGATTCGGCCGGTCTCGCGGTGAACATCGGCTCCACCGAGGAGATCTCCATAATGGACCTCGCAGGCCTGGTGAGGCAGAAGACCGGCTCGGCCTCCGAGATCAGGCTGGTGCCCTACGACGAGGCCTACCCGAAGGACTTCGAGGACATGCAGAGGCGCGTGCCCGATGTGTCGAGGCTCCGCGGCCTGGTGGGCATCGCCCCGGGCGCGGGCATAGCGGAGATCATCGACAGGATACTGTCTTCGGGCCGGCATCCCTCCTGAGCCCCGTGGAGAGGGTCGAGTCGCCCGGCAACCGCTCCGTCAGGAGGGCCGTCGAACTCTCGACCCCCAGGGGAGTGGACAAGCACGGGGCCTTCCTGGTGGAGGGCCCCAGGTTTGTCGCCGACATGGTTCGCAGAAGCCCCGGTCTGATCCTCGAACTGCTCGTTTGCGAGGGGGCTCCCGCCGCTTCGGGCCTGCCGGGCGGAGGAGGCATCAGAGCCCTGCTGCTCCCCGGGAAGGTCTTCGGCCTGTTTTCGGATACCGTACACTCGCAGGGCGTGGCAGCCGTGTGCAGGCTGCCGGTGCAGCCCGAAAGGCTCGAGCCGGGCGGCGGGCCCTCGTCGGTCCTCGTGATGGACGGGATATCCGATCCCGGAAACGCCGGGACCCTCCTGAGGTGTGCCGCCGCCTTCGGTTTTTCAGCCGTGCTGGCCCTCGAGGGCACGTGCAACCCCTACTCCCCCAAGGTGTCCAGGGCAGCCGCGGGGGCGAATGCATTCCTGCCGGTGATGCGGGGGCTGGACGCTCCGAAGGCGTCCGCCATCCTCGAAGTCGCGGGATACACGGCACTTGCCGCGGAGAAGGGCGGGCGCCCCGTCTACTCCGCGTCCATACCCTCGAGATGCGCCCTCGTGGTCGGCTCCGAAGCCCATGGGATATCGGAAGCGGCCCGGACCATGTGCCGGGGCTCCCTCGCGGTGCCCCAGTCGCGGGATGTCGAATCCCTCAACGCCGCGGTCGCCGGCGCCGTTCTGATGAGCTGGATCGCCTCGTCCCGCGCGACGGGGAGGGCCTAGCCCCTCCCGAGGATCCCTCCCAGCAGACCCCTGAATATCGAGCGCCCCACCTGGCTGCCGACCGTCCGCATGGTCTGCTTGGCCAGCGTCTGCACCATGCCCTGGCGCCGGCCGGTGCCCCAGAGGATCTCGCCGAGTTTTCCCTTCGGCTTCTCCTCCTCCTTCTTCGAGTCGGGCGCCGCGGGCGCGGCCTGGGCGGCGCGGTTCGACAGGATCTCGAAGGCCGACTCCCTGTCCACCGCGACGTCGTACCTCGAGCCGAGGGGGCTGCGCCTGCGCACCTCGTCCCTCTCCGCGTCGGTCAGGGAGCCCATCCTGCACCTGGGAGGGCAGATGATCGCCCGCTCGACCGGCATGGGGACGCCCTTCTCGCGAAGCATGGAGACAAGCGCCTCGCCTACTCCGAGCTGCGAGATGACCTCGGCCACGTCGAGCGGAGGGTTGGGCACGAAAGTGTCGGCGGCGGTCTTCACAGCCTTGAGGTCGCGCGGGGTGAAGGCCCGGAGGGCGTGCTGGATGCGGTTGCCCATCTGGCCCAGGATCTCGTCGGGAACGTCGTCGGGGAACTGCGAGCAGAAGTAGACCCCTACGCCCTTGGATCTGACGAGCCGCACGACCTGCTCGACCCTCTGCCGGAGGGCGGGGGGCGCATCGGCAAAGAGGAGGTGGGCCTCGTCGAAGAAGAACACCATCCGCGGCCTTTCCTCGTCGCCGGCCTCCGGCAGGGTCTCGAAGAGCTCCGACAGGAGCCACAGCAGGAAGCTCGAGTACAGGCGCGGCTTCATCACGAGCTGGTCGGCCGCCAGGATGCTGATCACGCCCCTGCCCTGCAGGTCCGTCCTCATCAGGTCACCCAGCTCGAGGGCCGGTTCCCCGAAGAAGCCCTCGCCGCCCTCGCGGTCGAGCCTGAGAAGCGCGCGCTGTATCGCGGCGATGGAGGGGGCGGACACCAGACCGTACTCGGTCGACACGTCCTTCCGGTGCTCCGCCACGAAGCCGAGCAGCGCCCGCAGGTCCTCGAGGTCGAGGAGGAGGAGCCCCTGGTCGTCGGCCATCTTGAATGCGATCTCGAGCACGCCCGACTGGGTATCGTTGAGTTCCAGTATCCTGCCGAGGAGCGTGGGGCCCATCTCGCTCACGGTGGTGCGGACAGGGTGCCCCTTCTTCCCGTAGAGGTCCCAGAGTATCACGGGGCTGGCTTCGCAGGAGTATCCCCCGATGCCGATCGAGGAGACTCGCTCCTTCACGCGGTCGCTAATCTCGCCGGGCATCGCCAGGCCCGCCACGTCGCCCTTCACGTCCGCCATGAAGACCGGCACGCCCATGCGTGAGAAGCCCTCGGCCAGCACCAGCAGCGATACGGTCTTGCCCGTGCCGGTGGCCCCCGCGACCAGGCCGTGACGGTTCCCGTACTTCGCGAGGAGGTTCACCTGCTCGACGCCCTTGCCCACGAGTATCCGGTCCACTCCCGACCTCCAGTCGAACGAACGATGGACTCGACTTCCGGATGCATCCCAATATGGCGAGCCCGGGACGAAACGGGGATTTCCCGTGATCTCCGAGAAGGCAGTTCTTGCCATGGAAGAGAACAGGAACTCGACTCGGCCAAGCACCGGGTAAAAGAACGGGGCGGGCAACCGCCCGCCCCGGCTCATCCGGTGTTGTGCCAGTGGTACGGCTAGTAGGTGGCCTTGATCTCCGCCCAGGTGGAGGACTCGAGCGCGGAAGTCAGGTAGGATGGTTCATCGACTGACGCTGAACTGGAGGCGGACTCGCGACCTACCATGAAGTAGAAGTCGACTACCGCCCCGCCGTCATTGTAGTAGACCGATTCGACGTCCTGAACCGTCTCGCTGAAAATGGTTACGCCGCCAGCATCCTTGATGATACACTTTACATCAACAAAAGGATAACCGGGTAGGCTATAGAGGGGATAGGTCTTGTAATGGGATGAACCAAGGAACTCTCCACTTGCACCAGTGAGATAATTTAGGGTATTTGCCTCATACACTTTTATCTGGTAGGAGTATGCACAGGAGGCGTTGGTTACGTAGATATCTCCCTGTACTAGTGCACCCGGCACGAGGAGCTGTGCAGAGCAGATGCCTGCCATAACCAGAGCTATTGCGATCGTACCCCAGAAACGCATTCCATCTCCTTACGTGTGGACACACCAGGGATGAGCCTTGTATGCATTACATACGGAAGAGCGGCCGTCAAGTGCCGATACGCGTAAAGAGTGCAATTTATCGTGCAATATGCGAAACAAAAGGGTATTGACTTGTCATCGGGGTTGTGGGAGCTTACCGCATCAAGCCCAAAACGGAAGGACCCAGTGATGCGATCGTCCCGGTCCGGGATCATCCTTCGGCTCGTGCCCGTGGTTCTCTTCTGCGCCCTGCCGGCGGAGGCCGGATCGATACGGTTCGATCTCCGGTTCGCCGTAGATGACTTGTCTGTCTCGAACTACGCGGGCGGCGAGCTCCCGGCATGCCCCGGGGGGCTGACCTGGTTCGACGAGGGGATGCCGAACCTCCCCGTCGTGACGAGCACCTTCGTCATCCCTCAGGGGATGTCGGTGACGGGCGCGGAGGTCGAGATCCTTGCCGGGGAGACCCTCGAAGGCTTCCACGACATCCTGCCCGTGCGGGTCGTCCCCTTCGGAGAGGAGCCCGGGCCCTTCCTGCGCGATCCCGCCATCTACATCTCCGACGCACGGTTCCCGGCGAGCCCCGTAGTCGAGACCAGCACCGGCACGAGAACGGGCTTCCAGCTCGGGTCTGTATCCATCTCGCCCTTCTCGTACAATCCGCTGTCGGGCAGGCTCTCCGTGATCACCGAAGCAACGATCACCCTTTCCTATTCGTCCGATCCGTCAGTCGAGCGCCTCAGCCTCACCGCCGGGCAGATCGGCCACGCGGAATCCATGCTCGCCCACATCGTGGCGAATCCCGGGGATCTCGCGGCCTGCCGGCCCGGGGAACGCGAGACCGACGACTCCTGGCCTGTCTGGGTGGCCATAGGCCCTGCCTCGATGGAGGCGACGCTCCAGCCGCTCGTCGACCACCGGAACGCGACCGGGCTCCAGGCGGCCTACGTCCCGCTCGACTCGATCTACGCTGCCTACACGGGGTACGACACCCAGGAGCAGATCAGGAACTACCTCAAGTACGCCTATCAGAACCAGGGGCTCGTCTACGCACTGATCATCGGTGACTGGGGCCCGACCCAGCGGATCTCCAGCCTTGTAGTGGGCAGCGACAGCCTGATGCTCGCCCAGACTGCCGACCTCTACTTCTCCGATCTCACCAGGATGTGGGACGGAGACGGCGACCACCTGTACGGCGAGAACACCGACTGGCTCGACTACTACGCCGACATCACGGTGGGGAGGTTCAGCTCCGACGTGCAGGCGCACGTTGCCACGATGGTGTCCAAGGCGATCTCCTACGAGACGGAGTCGGCCGAAGGTTCGTGGCGCACCACAGCCCTCCTGTGCGGCGCCGGCCTGTGGCCGGATACCGAGCCCGACGGCTACTGGGGCAGCTTCGTCTGCGACTCGATCTCGAACAGGATCCCGTCGTCGTGGGTGCAGCTGAAGCGCTACGAATACTGGTCGGGCCACCCCACCGACCAGATCGACATGATCAACCAGGGCGCCAGCTAAGTGAGCGACCAGGGTCACGGCGGCTCCGGCGGCGTATACTGGTACTACGAACCCTCCTACATGTTCACGAACCAGAACTACACCGGGATGACCAACTCCGACAGGCTGACCATCCTACACTCGATGGCCTGCGACCCCGGGATCCTGTCGGCCAACGGATGCAGCGCCGAGCGCCTGATGATGTGGCCCGACGGAGGCGCGATCGCCGTCATGTACAACTCGAACTACGGCTGGGGGACCCCTCCCGACATGGGTCCCTCGGAGTGGCTCGAGGTCCACTTCGCGGATCAGCTCTTCGGAAGCGGCATCGAGAGGATCGGCGACATGCAGGCCGCGGCGAAGGATGCCTTCAAGGCGGCAGGCGGCATGACCCTGCAGAACTGGGTCCTCCAGGAGAACAACTACCTGGGCGACCCAGCCGAGGTGTTCGTATCGAACCAGACCGGTATCGGCGGCGGGGAGGGCGGCGCGGGCCTGATCACCGCGCTCGGCCCGGCCTTCCCGAACCCCGCCGCGGGAGCCTTCAGCGTGTCCTGGATCCTGCCCGGACCTTCGTCGGGAGCCGTTCTCGGCGTGTACGACCTGGCCGGCCGCGAGGTCTGGGCATGTGATCTGACCGCCTGTCAGGGCGGCTCCGGCCTGCTCACGGTGCCCGGAACCGACGCTTCGGGTGCGCCGCTGCCATCGGGGTGCTACCTGATCCGCCTGGATTCGTCTTCGGGCTGCGCCTCGTCCATGGTGGTACTGCTCGGTAACTGACGCAGCCTGCACAAAGGGGAGGAGGCCGCGGTCGCCCGCGGCCACCACCCTATAGGATCGGTCGGACTAATGCGCGTAGAGCCTGTTGATCAGCACCTCCGCGAGGGTGGTCACTGTCGCGGTC
>JAUCPW010000035.1 GCA_030373045.1 Candidatus Fermentibacter sp. | reverse complement strand
CGCTGTCTCGTGGGCTCGGAGATGTGTATAAGAGACAGCCCCCCCAGGGGCTGGGGCATCCTGCGCGCCGGCCGGGCCTAGCCGCCCGACGCCCGCCCTGCCGCCTCCAGCAGCGAATCGACCACCGGGCCGGCGAGGTGGTGCGCTTCGACGCGCCTGCGCCCGGCCTCGCCCATGTCACGCCTGGCTCCTCCATCCGAGAGAAGCCTGCGGAGCCCGTCCTCCATCGCTTCCATGCGGCCCCGGGCGCAGATCCCCAGGGGGGCGGCGCCCGACAGGAGGCCGTCGGGGTCGGACTCGAGGCTGAGCACGGGCCTCCCGAGGTACCATGCCTCGAGGAAGGCGTTGGAGAAGCCCTCCGAGGGCGAGGTGTTGACCAGCAACCTGGAGGATGCCACCACCGAGAGAGCCTCCGCGTGGGGGATCTCCCCAAGGTACTCGATCAGCCCGGATTCCCGCGCCTTCTCGAGCAGACCGCGGCACGCGCGGTCCTGCACCGCACCCGCCACGGCCACCCTGAGGCGCCGGTCCGCAACCCTCGAGAGCAGCTCGACCAGCCTGTCGAACCCCTTGAAGACCGAGACATGCCCTATCCAGCACGCATCGAAGACCCCGGGGCGCTCCGCGGGCTTCTCGAAGGGGACGAAGGCGTTCCTGACGACCTCCGACGCGAGCCCCATCCTCCGGCACTCCGCGAGCTGGCCCGAGTGCTGGGAGAGCACCATCGAGGCCCGGCGCAGGGCCAGGCGCACGAATGCAGCTCTCGCGATCCGGCCGTACCCTGCCCTGCCGACGGCGCCCGATGGCCCGCCGGAGGGACTCGTCCTGAGATCGTCATCGCAGGCCAGGGCGGCGAGGTAGGGCGCCCCGAGCCTTCGGGCGGCGCCTGCAACCGAAGGCGCGAAGACGGAAAAACCCCTCGTGTAGACGATTCCGGGATCGAGCTTCCGCAAGGCGCGCTTGAGGGAGGGCAGCCTGCCGGCCCAGAACCTCAGCCCCCGCGGCCAGGCCGACTCGGCCTCCCAGCCCCGTACGATCCCGACACCCGAGACGGTTCCCTCTTCCGCGGGGCCCGGGACGAGGATGGTCACGGGATGTCCGCGCCTCGCGAGCTCGGCCGAGAGGATCGCGACCTGCCGTTCGGAACCTCCGTCGGGGAGGCCGGCCAGGGCGCGGGCCCCTCCGCCCGTGAAGCACCAGGAGGGCTTCACGCTCCCGGCCTCCTCGGCCAGGGCAGAACCGCACCCAGCAGGTCGCCCGTCTTCGTTCGCACCGCGGCGAGATCGCCCGGCCCGGGTATCGCCTCGCGCCAGCGCAGGCCCGTGCGGCGCAGGAAGACGCCGGTGCCGATCAGCCATTCGAACGAATAGGCCGCCAGGCTGGCAAGGGCGGCGCCCTCCATCAGCAGGGCGGGGATCAGCAGCAGGTTGAGCGCCACCTTGAGCGCGAAGGCAGCGATGCGGGTCGCCACGTTCACCAGCGCCAGGTTCGAACTCTCGAAGAAGCTCGCCGTCATCGACCTGTGCGCCTGCATTAGGGTAGAGCCCAGGAGGATGATGAAGGGGAGAGTCGCCGGCTCGAACTCGGCCCCGTAGAGGAGCACGACCAGCGGCCTGCCCAGCACCGCGCCCAGCAGGAAGAAGGGGAGGAGGACGACGGTGAGCTGGCGCGCGGCCTTCGCAGCCAGCCGCGCCCTTTCGACGGGGTCGGCCACGGCGGCCAGCGATGGCAGGAGAACCGTGTTGGCTGATGCCGACACCAGCCACAGCTTCTCCGCCAGGCTCGAGGCCAGCGAGTAGAATCCCACGGACTCGATGTCCAGGATCGACTTGATCATGTAGATGTCGATCCGGATTATCAGGTACCAGACCAGGGCCGATGCGTGCAGCTTGATCCCGTACGACAGGTACCTCTTCCAGAACCCTTCGCAGAGGGCGCCGCCATCCCCTCCCGAAGCTCCGTCCGGGTCACGCTGCTGGCGGATCGCCAGAAGCATCAGGGCGGTGACGATCAGGGTGGAGGCCACCACCGCCGCGATCCCGCCTCCGACGCCCAGCCCCAGCCACACCAGGAGGATGGCGTACAGGGCCGCGAGCAGCACCGGCGCAAGGGCGCGGATCACGGCCAGGCGGCCGAAGAGCCTGAGCGCGCTCATGATCGACGACCAGTGGGCCTGGAGGATGCCCAGGGGGACGAGGGCGGCTGCGAGGAGGATCATCCGTCCGCTGGAATCCCCGAAGAACTGGCCGCGGAAGCCCAGCACGAACACCGCGAACACGGCGAGCCCGGCCAGAGTCTGTAGCAGCGCCGCCCGGGCCGAGACGGCGAGCGCCCTCCCTGCGGGCAGCATGCCGTTCGAGACGAAGCAGACGTTGGTCTGGATGATGCCCAGGAGGACGAAGCTCACTATCAGGTCGGGCGTGGTGTGGAGGAGGGCGAACGTGCCCCTCCCGGCCGGGCCGAGCACGCGGGCGGTGATCATGCCCCCCGCCATCGCGGCGATGAACGCGATCACGTTGCCCGTGAAGGTCACGGCGACATGCCTGTGCGGCGCCCCCCCCGGCGCGCCCGGAGAATCCCCCGCGTGCCCCTTCCTCTTCACGAGAGCTCCTCCAGGAAGCCGCCGAAGACCCTGCCGGTCTCCTCCGCTCTCAGGGACGCCCTGACGGCGGGATCTCCCCAGGGATTCCTCCTGTTCCCGGCCGATTCCAGGTGCCTCGTCAGCGAGGCGAGGCCGTCGGCCACCGACCTGGGAGACCCGGTCCCGCAGACCCATCCCCCCAGCCCCCCGACCAGACGCTCGCAGGCGCCGGGCCTGCAGATGCCGATCACCGGGCGACCCGCTCCGGCATAGTCCACGAGCTTCGACGGCAGGAAGGCGCCCGACTCCTCCTCGGAGGGCGTTATGACGAGCAGGGCGTCGGCCGAGGACATCAGGGCCAGGCTCTCCAGGTACGGGACCTGGGGGTGGAACGTCACGAGCCCGGGAGGCAGCGCGGAGATCTCCCCTCCCGATGCGGAATGCCCGTAGAACTCGAACCTCAGGGTGTCGAGCAGGGAGGGGGATCCGTCACCGATGAGCGCAAGGGCCGAGATGAGGTCCGACGGGCTCCGCGAGCCGTAGAGGCTCCCGAGGTGCCTCACGATGAACGGCTTCCCGTCACGGGGCGGCACCGCAGCGGGATACAGCGCCTCCTCGTAGCCGTGCGAGACCACCCTGGCCTTGTCGGAGATCGAGGACGGGTATCCGGACAGGGTGAGGTCCCTCATCTCGGTGCAGGGGAAGACCAGCATGTCGGCAGCCTCCACCACCCTGCGCTCGAGACGGGCATGGAGGATGCGGGCCGGAGCAATCCTCCTGATCATCGGGTTCGTCACCCAGGGATCGCCGAAGTATGCGGCCCAGCGCAGGCCAGGAACCGCGCGGACCGCCTCGAGGCCGGCCAGGTGGACGCTCATCGGGGAGGCGAAGGTGACGAGCACGTCTCCGGCCTCCGGGTGCATCGCGAGCAGTTCCCCCGCCGCGGGGGCGGCCCACGGCCTGTAGATGTCGGGGATCTGGAGGAGCTGGTAGAGCGGCGTGTGGTAGGTCACGCGCCTGGCCAGGACATGGGCGGCGGACTCGCGGAACCGCACCGGACGGACTCCGAGGGCTCCGGAGGAGGCCAGGGGCGCGAGCCCCGGGTCTCCGGGCCTGTCGTCATCCCCGGTCACCACGGTGAAATCCCGGCCGCAATGCCGGAGGAGCCTCCACGCAACGACCGACATGGCGGCCGCGAGCGGGGGATATGCGAACGAAGCGGCGAAGAGCCTCTTTCCGGCCAAGCTGTTGCGCCTCCGTGGCTGGGCCGTATGCAAAGTAACAGCACGGCAATATAATTTCGGCTGGGTCGAAAGACCGGCCGACCCGGACGCTCCGGGAGCGGCGGCCGCCCGTCGGCCCCATCGGAAGGCAGTCACGGCGTGTCGGATTCCGCGGAGAGGGTGCTGGTCCTCGGAGGCAGCGGGATGCTCGGCCACAGGATGCTGGAAGTCCTGTCCGGGAGCTTCGTGACCGCCGGCACCGTGAGGGGGGGCATCCCTCCGTCGCCAGAGGGCTTCTTCGGGCGCCTCCGGCCCGGATCGGTCATCGGAGGGGTCGACGCCCGCAGGTTCGCGACAGTGGAGGCCTGCATCGCCTCATACTCCCCCACGGTCGTGGTGAACTGCATAGGCATCGTCAGGCAGCTCCCCGAGGGTTCGGATCCGGTGGTCTCCATCGAGGTCAACTCGCTCTTCCCGCACAGGCTGGCCGCCGCATGCAGGAGACTTCGCGCCAGGCTGATCCACATCGGCACCGACTGCGTCTTCTCCGGTTCGGCGGGAAGCTACCGCGAGGACGACACCCCCGACGCCACGGACCTGTACGGCAGGTCGAAGGCGCTGGGCGAGCCGGTCTCGGAAGGCTGCCTGACCCTTCGGACCTCCATAATCGGAAGGGAGCTGGCGAGGACCACCGGGCTCCTGGAATGGTTCCTTTCGAGGAGGGGCGGGTCGGTCAGGGGATACAGAAGGGCCGTGTGGAGCGGGCTGACCACGGAGGGGCTCTCCAGGGTCGTCGCCGAGGTGATCCGCAGGGGATCGCCGGCGGAGGGGCTGTTCCACGTGGCATCCGAACCGGTGTCGAAGTACGACCTCCTCAGGCGGATCGACGCCGCTCTCGGCCTCGGGATCGAGGTCACGCCCGTCGACGAGCCCGTGGAGGACCGCAGCCTCTGCTCCGACAAATTTGCAGAGGCGGCAGGGATCGCCATCCCGCCTCTGGATGGCATGATTTCCGCGCTCGGGGACGACCTGGGGCGCTACGACGAATGGAGAACCCGGGGATGAGCTGTCTCGAAGGAAAGAGGCTCCTGGTAACCGGAGGCACCGGATCGCTGGGGCAGGTCCTTGTCAGGAGGCTCCTCTCGGGCGAGATGGGCACCCCCTCCGCGGTGGTGGTCTTCTCGCGCGACGAGGCCAAGCAGCACTTCATGCGGATGGACTACGCGCATGCCAGGGCCGCCACTGACGAGATCATCTACGATAATTCGAAGCGCCTGCTGGAGTTCAGGATAGGCGACGTGAGGGACTACCATTCGGTTGCGGCCGTCCTCCAGGGCGTGGACGTCGTGTTCAACGCCGCGGCTCTCAAGCAGGTGCCCACGTGCGAGTACTTCCCGTTCGAGGCTGTCAGGACCAACGTCCAGGGTCCCGAGAACATCATCCGCGCCATCCAGGAGCTGGGGCTGCCGGTCGAGACGGTCGTGGGGATCTCGACGGACAAGGCCTGCAAGCCGGTCAACGTCATGGGCATGACCAAGGCGCTGCAGGAGCGCGTCTTCCAGCAGGGCAACATGCGCTGCCCCCGGACGAGGTTCGTCTGCGTGCGCTACGGGAACGTCCTGGCCTCGAGGGGTTCGGTCATACCGCTGTTCCTCGACCAGATCAGGGCAGGCGGGCCCGTCACGATCACCACCCGCGACATGACACGGTTCCTGCTGAGCCTGGACGACGCGGTCGACACTGTCTTCGCCGCGGTGAGGGACGCCCTCCCGGGCGAGACCTGGATCCCCAGGGCCCCGTCCGCACGCATGACCGACCTGGCCGGGGCGCTCATCGGCGGCAGGGACATAGCCACCGTGATCACGGGGATCAGGCCGGGAGAGAAGATCCACGAGATCCTCGTCTCGGAGGAGGAGGCGTTCAGGACGTTCGCCACCGGCGACGGGTTCTACGCCATCGGCTCCATCCTGCCCGAGGTCCGCGGGACCTCGCGGGCCGGCGAGCCCATCGGCGGCGAGTACAGCTCGGCCGGGTCGCTCATCGGGCCTGAGGCGCTGTGCGAGCTGCTGTCGCGCAACTCGCTCATGCCGGACATGGTCGACGGAGCGGGCGGGGAGCTGCTGAGATGAAGCTGGTAACCGTTCTCGGCACGCGGCCCGAGATCATCCGCCTCTCGATCGTGATCGGGAGGCTCGACGGCCTCTGCGACCACAGGGTGGTGCACACCGGGCAGAACAGCGATCCGGCCCTCTCGGACGTCTTCTTCTCCGAACTGGGGGTCAGGAGGCCGGACGCATTCCTCGGCGTGGACACGTCGAGCCCGGGAAGGCAGCTCGCGGGCATCCTCGAGGGCTGCGAACGGGTCTTCAGGGAGGAGAGGCCCGACAGGGTTCTCGTCCTCGGCGACACGAACAGCGCCCTTTCGGTGATCATCGCCAAGCGGGCGGGCATACCCGTCTTCCACATGGAGGCCGGGAACCGCTGCTTCGACGACAGGGTGCCAGAGGAGGTCAACCGGCGCATAGTCGACTCCTGCAGCGACGTTCTGATGCCGTATACCGAGAGGAGCAGGGCCAACCTCCTGAGGGAGGGGTACCGCTCCGCCAGGATTCTCGTCACGGGGAACCCGATCCTCGAGGTCCTCGAACGCAACACGGACGCCATCGACTCCTCCGGCATCCTCGACAGGCTGGGCCTCGAACCCGGCGGATACTTCCTCGTGACGGCGCACAGGGCCGAGAACGTCGATCCGGAACCCAGGCTCGCGAGCCTGTTCGAGTCGCTCTCCAGGGTCGGGCGCGAGCACGGGCTGCCAGTGATCGTCAGCACCCATCCCCGCACGCGTGACAGGCTGGCCGCCATGGGCGGGCTCCCCGCGGACTCGGGCATAAGCCTGATGGACCCCTTCGGGCTGTTCGACTTCGTGAAGCTCGAGAAGAACGCGCGGTGCGTGCTCTCGGACAGCGGAACCGTCCAGGAGGAGTGCTGCATCCTGCACGTGCCCAACGTCACCCTGAGGGACGTCACCGAAAGGCCCGAGACGGTGGAGTGCGGCAGCAACATCCTGGCCGGCGTCGAGCCCGGCAACGTCTCGAGGTGCGTTCATGCGGCGCTGTCGAGGAAGCCGTCCTGGACACCGCCTCCGGAATACATGGCGCGTGACGTCTCGGCCACCGTCGCCTCGATCCTGATGTCGCGCCTGGAACCGGCTCCCCCGGGCTGACGGGATTGTCCGAGCTCCTCACATACGCGCTCACGGCCGCAGGGGTCCTGCTCGCCCTGACTTCGGTGGTCTCGGCCCGCTCGCGGCTGATCCTGTTCTATGCCCTGATGTTCATGACGATGGGAGGGCTACAGCTCGAAGTCCCCCTGCTGGGGTCGGGGATGCGTTCGGTACTGGCCCTTCTGCTGCTGGCGGTCTCCTGGAGGACCGTCTCCACGGCCGTCGCATGGCTCAGGGCCTCCCGGATACTCGCCCCGGCCGCCCTGATGGCCGTCTACCTCGTCGTTTCCAACCTGGTACTGAGCTCCGATCCCTCGTTCAAGACCTCCTTCGAGAACGCCGGGAATTTCGTCTTCTTCCTGCTTTGCACGGCGTTCCTGCTCTCCGGCACGGACAGGCAGGTGAAGTGGCTCCTCATCGTGACGGGTCTCGGGCTGCTCTCCAACATCCTTGCCTACACCCCCCGCTGGGTGCCCTTCATGAGCGGGAGGACCGTCTTCGGCCCCGTCCCCCACTACCAGGAGCCTGCGGGCAGCGGCCTGCTGCTCCTCCCGATCCTCCTGATGTTCCTCCACTCGGCGCCCCGCATCAGGGACCGGGTGGCCAGCCTCGCCGGGATCGTCTTCGTCACGGTGGCCACTTTCATCACCGGGGCGAGGACCCCCGCGGCAGCCTATGTAGCCGTGCTCGCGCTGTACAGGCGGAAGGTCTGGTGGGCCCTGGCCCTCTTCGCGACAGGGGCGCTGGTGTTCACGATGCTGCCCGAGAACGAGCAGACAGAGAGGATGGTGGACCGCATCCAGCAGCTCTCGCTGGCCGCGAGGACGGGCACTCTCCAGCAGAACCCGGATGCCGGGATGAGGCTCGAGAACATCCGCATCGCGCTCGAGGGATTCGTCGAGAAGCCCGTCTTCGGCTGGGGGGTCGGCTCGTGGTACTCCTACAGGCAGTCGAGGACGGGCATGCTCGGATACACGCTCTCCACACACAGCGGATGGGCTCTGCTGCTCTTCGAGACCGGGCTGGTCGGAACCGTGCTCTATGCGTTGCTCATCATCGCCTGTCTCAGGGGCCTCGACCTGAAGTTCACGGGCGACCTCGCCGGCGACATAGGCTTCGTCGCATTCCTGGGGGTGGTCTCGCTGCTGATAGTGAGCCTCGGTGGAGATACCCTCCTGAAGAGGGGCACCTTCACGTTCATGAGCTTCGGTGCCTACGCCAGGTGCGCCGCGCTCAGGAAGGCGATCTGGGAACGGGGGAAGACCTGACAGCCGGGCGCTCCGCCACAGTTATCCTGATAGTGTCAGCCTTGGCGGTGCGGGCTGCGGTTCTCCTCTCGGCCGGGGAGCCATGGAATCCCGGAGTCTGGCAGTCATGGACGATCGAGCCCGATTCGCACGGCTACATCGCCCTTGCCGGGGACCTCTCCGACGGTGTGCAGGACAGCGCATCGACGAGGACTCCGGGCTATCCCGTCATCCTCATCGCATCCGGGTCCGTGTCCGGCTCGCCGATCCCTGTGGTCGCAATCCAGCAGATCGCGGACATCACGACCGCAGTGCTGATCGGACTCATGGCGAAGCGTGCCGGCTGCACCCGCTGGTGGGCCGCCTCGGCCGTCTACCTTCTGCTGCCGGCCTCCTCCGTGGCCTCCTCGCGGATACTGCCCGACACCCTGCTGGCCCTCGTTTCTGCTTCCACCTGCCTCATCTGGCTGCATACACACGGGGCGGAGAGAACCGGAAGCCTGATCGCGAGGTACTCCGCGATCGGGCTGCTCCTCTCGACCGGCGCATTGATCAAGCCGGTCCTCCTGTTCGCCCCTGCCGTCTACATCATCCTGGCGCTCTTCTCGAGATCGGGGGCGCTGCATGCCCGGATCCTGGCCGCCCTGGCCGTGCTCGCCGCCTCGCAGGCCGGGCCGCTGCTGTGGCGCGCCCACAACCGGGATGCATTCGGTCTCGACGCGATCTCTGCGCAGGATGGATACGAGCAGGCAGGAAGGATCTGGGTCCTCACGGGCAGGGCCACCCAGCTCGAGTTCGTGACCGATGTGAAGGACAGCGTCGAGGCCGTCTCGACCGTCGACGGGGAGCCGGATTACGCCCTGCGCGGCAGGATCTACAGGGATATGGCGCTCTCAGAGTTCTCGGCCCATCCTGCAGAGGTTCTCGTCCCGCATGCCGTGAGCTGGCCGCGGTTCTTCTCCACAGGGATCGGGAGCACCCTGCGATATCTCGGGCTCCCTCCGGACAGCCCGCTCGCCTTCCCGCTCAAGGCCGCCTCCGCTCTGCTCATCCTCTCCCTCCCGGCCGGGTTCGCGGCGGGATTGATCGTGAGAAGGGTCAGGAGGGAGCTGGGCCCCCTGCTCGCGCTGACGGCAGCCTGGATGGCAGTGATGTCGCTCGTCCACGGGCCGCTGGCCGGCCCCCGCTACGGGCTGACCTTCCTCCCGGTGCTCTGCGCGACGGGGATGTCCTCCCTCTGCCTCCTCCTGCGCAGTAGGACCGAGGCCGCCGCGGGGACGAACGGCACGAGCGCCCAGTAGAACATCAGGCCGTACCTGAAGGACGCTATGGGTCCGATCACCGGCACCGAATAGAGAAACCAGGCGAGGCCCAGCCAGAAGATGCCTCCGAGTTCCGCGCGCACCCTGCGGGACGGCAGCGCCGACACCAGGGCGATCAGCAGGGGGAACTGCAGGATCGTCGTTAGGCCGGCGTAGAGAAGCGGCTTGCGGTCTGGCGGAGTCAGTCCGAGGTAGGGTCTGTGCGCGTCGAGGTTCACGAAGAACTTGGGCCAGCGGCTGAGTTCGAACCAGGCCACCCTCAGGGGATTCGACAGCACCGCATCCCTCGCGGCAGCCCGGAACACGCTGTCCCTCATGGCGTAGTCCATGACTCCATCCACCGTGCAGAGAGCCTCCAGGCTGTCCCTGTACATCCAGAACGTGCCGCCGCCTACACCAAGCCCCCTGTAGTCGGCGATCTGGACCATCCTGCCCATGGGCTCGAGCGCGTCCTGGGTCGTCATGCCCGGCAGGCCGAAGGAGTTCTCGTTGTGGGTCCTCAGGAGGAGGTAGGATGCGGCCAGCGGGACCGCGAGAGCAGCCGCGAACACCGCCCTCCTTGCCCTGCCCGGCCCGGGGACGGCGGTCAGCGCAGCATAGATCACCGGTGAGTACAGTACCACAGGCTTCAGCATCAGCCCGGCCGCCATGCAGAGGCCGCCCCCAAGCCCGGCCACGGCCGCCCCGGGGATGGTGCCCCCGCGGTGTATCCGCAGCCAGAGAAGGCCCGAGAGGGCTGTCAGCATCGAGACGTGGACGTCGGGGATCATGTACGACGAGTAGATGATCCCCGAGGGGAGGCACATGTAGAGCGCTCCGGAGACTGCGCCGAGCTGTCTCCCGAGGGTCTGCGCCGCCATGGCGGCCACTGCGAGAGCGGTAGCCAGTTCAGCGATCTGCTGCAGGATCATGGTGCAGGTCCAGCGGGGCCCGGCCAGATCGGCGGTGGCATTCAGAAGGATCGGATAGCCGGGAGTGCGGAAGAGCGGTTCGGCCTGCGACCCGTCCGAGAGCTCCTCCGCTGCATGCAGGTAGGAGTGCGTGTCGGTGTAAGAGATCCTGCCCTCCCAGGCTTCGCTCCCGGGAGCGCCCTGGAACAGCAGGACCGCGACCCGCAGCAGGAAAACCGCGGCAAGGGCCGCCCAGGCGACGGATTCGATGCCGGGGGAACGGCTCAAGCGCCAGTCCCCGGGCAGGCGCGCCCGTCGCGGGAGATTCCGCCCAGTGCCTCCGCTACGGTCTTGCGGGCGTCCAAAACGCAGTGGTCCATGTTGAAGTACTCGAACCGGCCCAGCCTGCCGTGCGTGACGAGGTTCCGGCAGGGTTCGAGGGATGCGAGCGCCTTCGAGGTCGCGCTCCTGTAGTCTATGGTTCTGAGCGGATAGGTGTTCTCCCAGTCCACCACCCGCCAGTCCATCACCGCACCCGGAGACACCAGACCATACCCCGAGAGGCCGGAAACCGCCCGGTCGAGCAGATCCTCACCCGGGGCCGATGCGATCGTGTCCCGACCCGTAGTCGTGAACTCGATGCACAGGGAAGTCCTGCCCTCGGGGGCCATGTGCGGGCTCATGTTCCGGGGCTCGCTCACCCTGTTGAACGACGTCCTGTCGTCGGCGAAGTAGACCCAGGGCGTCGTGCCGAAGACGCTCTCCTGCTCGAGCGTCACGAGGAGGAAGCGGGTGGAGATGTATACCAGGCCGGGGTCGGGAAGCCCGAGCATGGAGGACAGGTCCTCGAGCGAGATGCTCGAGAACACCAGGTCGGCGTGCATCTCTGAGGAGGCCGCCGACACGGCCATCCCTGCCCCGTCCGGACGGAGCCCGGTCACCGGTTCGCCCGCGTGCATCGCGAACCTCGGGTCGGCGATGCAGGGTCCGAGCAGGGCTTCGATGACCGTTCCGCTGCCATGGTCCGGGTAGACGCACCTGGAGTTGAGGAACGGATCCTCCTCGGCCTCCATCGCCCTGGGCTTCATGCCCAGGAAGGTGCGCTTGAAGAGGTCCCAGAGAGTGAAGATGCCTATCCTCTGCCTGCCGAAGTCTGCCGAGATCATGCTGCCGGGCACTCCCCAGGTCTTCTCGGTGAAGGGGCCGAAGTAGATGTCGTAGAGCTTCCTGCCGAACCTGTTGCGGATGAAGTCCTCGAAGCTGTCGTCACGCCACTCGCGGAAGAGCGACTCCACCCTGCTCCAGAGGAAGCTCGCGGCGCACGCGGCGGAGGTGAGGGGCGATATCCCGCCCAGTATGTCCAGCCCCTTCATCGGGTAGGGGATGAAGCTGTCCCTGAACACGACCCTGGGCTTGTAGACGCGCGTCCGGTACTCCTCGCCCAGCAGATCCTCCATGAAGGAGTTGAACCACGGATCGACGGAGTGGATGTTGTGCGGCCCGAAGTCGAACCCGAACCCGCCCTCCATGCCCACGGTCCGGCAGAGCCCCCCGGGTTCTGGCCTCTTCTCGAACAGGTGCACCTCGAGGTCCGGATCGCGGCATTCGCGCAGCAGGAAGTACGCGGCTGCGATCCCCGAGATCCCGCCTCCGACGACGACGGCCCTCATGCGCGTTCTCCGGTGTCGAGAAGGCTCTTCCTGGCGTGCTCGAACCCCTCCCAGGCCCTGCCCCAGTCGTTCGAGAACATGTACCCGGCTCCCAGGGCGAGACCCGTCAGGGTCTGGGGCACGAACTGGAGCAGGTGTATCGCGACCGGCGCCGCGGGGAAGTCGCACAGGTCGTAGCCCATCAGGGCGAGGCTCCCCGCCACCGCCGCGTGGTAGGTGCCTATGAAACCCGGGGCCGAGGGCACCAGCACGGAGAAGTAGACGAACACGATGGTGGCGATCACGCCCAGGAGGGGCACCTCGGGCAGGAACATCCTCAGGCCGCAGTAGGAGGTGGCCAGGGTGAGGATCCACAGGGCCGAGGTCGAAACCAGGAGACCGTTCCAGCGGGGTCCGGCGGCCATGGATCTCAGGTGCCCCGCGATCTTGCCGAGCACGGCGCAAGGAGCGGAACGCCTGATCCCTTGAGGCAGCCTGCCGGGGATCTTCATGGCCAGGAATGCCAGCAAGGGGACGGCGACGAGGATCGCGGCCGCCAGCAGGAGACCCCTGCTCGAGGCGAGGAACACCCCGAACACGAGGACTATCGCGCCGAGGAAGAACAGGTCGAGAACCGATTCGGCCAGGATGGAGGCGACGGACCGTGAGTAGGGCACGCCCGCCCTGTCCCGGATGAACTGGGCGCGCATGGCGTCACCCATCCTCAAGGGCAGTAGATTGTTGCCGGCCTTCGCGATGAAGAGCCCTCGAATGGCGGTGCCTGGCGAGGCGGTTCCCGCCAGCATCGACCACCGCAGCCCTCTCAGGATCGGCTCTATGGAAGAGAGTAGCACGTACATGACTGCCCAGGCCGGATCGGCCTCACCCAGGCCGGACAGGAGCGTACCGGGATCGACCCGCCTGTAGACGAGCAGGAGCAGCCCGGCGGATACGGCCGCGGGCAGCAGGATTCCCAGCAATCTGGCGCGTCTGGTCATGTCGGTTCCATCCCGGCTCGTATCCGACGATCCCGTTCAATGCTAACGCATCCTGGCGCGACGGCGCAAACTGGCCTGCATGGCGCTGGTTCGCGATGTTCCGGCACCGGAGGTGCATATGGCATTCGAGGTCTACGGGAACGGGGACGAGGGATGGAAGGATGCGTGGCGTCTGCTTCCGCCCGAGGCCGGAGACGTGTTCGCGGGCCCGGGATACTACCGCGCCTTCGCCGGCCTCGAGCCGGGAGCCTCGGCTGAATGCGCGGTACTCCGCGACGAGCGGGGCATCCTGCTCCACCCGTACTTCAGGCGCAGACTGGCGGCCATCCCGTGGCTCGGAGCACCTGAGGGCTCCTGCGATCTCATGACGGCCTACGGCTACGGCGGGATCTACGGCGACAGCGACAGGGAGGGCCTGCTGGACGACTTCATGGCTCTATTCAGCGACCACTGCGCGAAGACCGGCGTAGTTGCGGAGCTGATCCGCCTCAACCCGCTCCTCGGTTCGGAGGCCGCACTTTCGCGACACTACGATCTGCGCAAGGGGAACAGGCAGGTCGTCGTGGCCCTGGGGCGTTCCGACGACGAGATCTGGACGGGCTACAGGCACAACAACCGCAAGAACGTGAACAAGGCCCTGCGGTCCGGAGTGGAGGTCATCCGGGAGGAGCCTCTGGGGCCGCACTTCGGCGACTTCCTGTCCATCTACGCGACGACGATGGACCGCAGGGGCGCGGACGGGGGATTCCGCTTCCCGCAGGGTTTCTACGACACCCTGGCCGAAGGGCTGGGGAGCGGATGCACGATGTTCTACGCCCTCGCAGGCGGCGTGGCAGTCTCGGCCGAAATGGTGCTCGCCTCCAAAACGGCGGTCTACTCATACCTGGGCGGCACGAGGGAGGACTCCTTCGAACTCAGGCCCAACAACCTGCTCAAGCACGAGATCATCAGATGGGCGAGGGACGCGGGGTTCCGCAGCTTCCTGCTGGGCGGCGGCCCGGGCGGCGACGACGGTATCTTCGACTACAAGCGGTCCTTCGCCCCCGAAGGGATACTGGACTTCCACCTGGCCTGCCGCGTGTACGACGGGGGCGTCTATGGAAGGCTCGTCGCCCGCTGCATGGAGCATCCCCCGACGGCCGTGCCGGAGGCGGAGCGGTACTTCCTGAGATGGAGATACGGGAGGTAGGGGATCAGAGCCCTCCGGTTACCGGGATCACCGCCCCGTTCACGTAGGACGCCCTCTCGAGGAAGAGAACGGCCTCCACGAGCTGCGACGGGTCGCCGAACCCCCCCGCGGGGATGCTCTGCCTGATCCTCTCCCTCGGTTCGTCGGGGATGGAGTAGCTCAGCCCGGCGTCCATGTAGCCCATCTCCAGGCAGTTCGAGGTGATCCCGCGGGAGGCGTTCTCGACCGCTATGACCCTGGAGAGGCCCCTGAGCCCCTCCTTCGAGGCGCTGTACGAGCAGGTGCCCGCCGCGCCCAGCCTCCCGGCCACCGATCCGGCGAAGATCAGCCTGCCGTAACCCGCGGGCCGCATCCTCCTGAGGAAGGCGGATGCAGCCAGGAAGGCCCCCGTCAGGTTGACCTCCAGAACCCTCCTCCAGTCCTCCGGAGTCTGCCTGTGGCATACCGCGCTGGCGGATATCCCGGGGAGATAGACGAGCACGACCCTGGAGGAGGCCGAAAAGGCTTTCGAGGCCAGAGCCTCGCATTCTCCCTGGTTCGTCGCGTCGCACTTCACGGCCTCGACGGACTCCGGAACGGATCCCGGCGAGGAGCCGTAGGTGGCGAGCACGCTGCATCCCCTGCCGGCGAGGTCGCGGCAGAGCCCGGACCCTAGGGCCGACGAGCCGCCGGCCACCACGAAGAGGACGTCTTCCTTCGCGTTCACCATCTCAGTATCGAGGCGCCCCAGGCCCAGCCTGCGCCTACCGCAACGAATCCCACGATCTGTCCGGGCAGGATCAGCCCCTTCCTGTTCACCTCGTCGAGCAGGAGCGGAATCGTCGCGCTGGATGTGTTCGCGTAGCGATCCATGTTGGTGTGGAACCTCTCGAACGGGATATCAAGGCGCCTGGCACTCTCTTCGAGGATCCTGATGCTGGGCTGGTGCGGTATCACATGGTCCACGTCGCGGGGCAGGAGGCCGGATACCGACAGCACGCTCCTGAGAGCCTGCGGTATCACCTCGACCGCCGTCTCGTACACCTTGTGCCCGTCCATCCTGTAGAAGTGCAGGCCGGAGGACACGGTCTCCGGCGAGGCAGGCGTCTCCGACCCGCCGGCGGGCACGGTGAAGGCCTCGTAACCCGACCCGTCGGCGTACAGGCGCGAACAGAGGAAACCCGCATCGTCTCCCGTGTGCGACAGCACGGCGGCTCCGGCTCCGTCGCCGAAGAAGACGCAGTCTCGCCTGCCCCAGTCCGTGATGCGCGAGAAGGTGTCGGCCCCGATCACGAGCACCTTGTGGGACATGCCCGTGCCCACGAACTGCGCCCCCACGGTGAGGCCGTAGATGAATCCTGCGCACACGGCGTTCACGTCGAACGCCGCTGCGTTCTTCGCGCCGAGGGCGTGCTGGACCCTGGGGGCCGTTGCGGGTGCAAGCCTGTCGGGCGTGGCCGTGGCGACGATGATCATGTCGAGCTCGGAGGCTTCCACGCCGGCGTTTTCCAGCGCCCTGCGGCCAGCCTCGACGGCCAGGTCGGACGTGCGCTCGCCCGGGGCGGCTATCCGCCTCTCGGCGATGCCGAGCCTCGACTTCACCCACTCGTCGGAGGTGTCCACCCTCCCGGCCAGCTCGGCATTCGTCACCACGCGGCCGGGTGCGTAGCTTCCCGTGCCGGTGATCCTCACCCTGCGGACGAAGGTCTCCTGCGCCATCTAGACGCCCTCCATCCGGCAGGCCTCGCAGCCGAAACCGCCCCCGGCCTGCCTCCGCCTGAAATCGGCCTCGAGTTCGAGCAGTGTGGTCTTCCTGTCCTTGATGTACCTCGCCGGGGTCCCGGCATGTATCTGTCCAGGAGGTATCGATCTGTTCACGAGGGACATGGCCCCGGCCACGCTGCACTCGCCCATGGTCACTCCGGGGAGGATGACCGCCCCGGCTCCGGCCAGCGCGTGCTTCTCGAGGATCACGGGCGCCCAGACGCAGCTCCTGTACTCCCACGGGACGCACGGATTCGTGAGATGCTCCCCGCTGTAGTCGTCGGTGCCGCCGTAAACCGTGCATCTCCCGGCCAGCCCCGAGAAATCCTTCATCTCCAGCCCGGCCGGGGCTTCGATCAGGCACAGAGCGGCTATGTGCACGAAGCTGCCTATGCGCACCCATCCGTCGCTGCAGGCCGAGATCACGCAGAAGTCGTCGATCCGGACGTGGCTGCCGATCTCGATGCGCCCGGTGTTGTAGAGGGAGGCCTTCCGGCTGATCTTCACGTCGTGCCCGAAGGACCTGAGCCCGAGGCCGGCGAGCTCCTCCTCGGAGTAGAACGAACTGCCCGCCGGCATCAGGCCCCGTCTCCCGGCCTGGCGGCCCCCAGGGCCGCCATGGCCGCCATGTCCGAGGGTGCGTAACTCTGGTCCACCGGCACGGCCACCACGGTCTTTCCCACGTCGT
>JAUCPW010000034.1 GCA_030373045.1 Candidatus Fermentibacter sp. | reverse complement strand
ACCACCGCGCAGACCGGCGATCTCGACGGGGATGGAGACTGGGACCTTGTCCTGGGCTGCGAATCGGGGGAGGTCCTCTACTCCGAGAACACGGGATCGGATGGAGAACCCCGCTTCACCTCCAGCATCCTGCTCTGGTGCGAGGAAGGCCCGGTGGATGTCTTCACACGGTACGCGGGATGCGGCCGGGCGAGACCCACCGTCTGCGACTACGATTCGGACGGGACGAACGACCTCCTGGTGGGCTGCCATGCGGGATGGATCTACGTGTTCAGGGGTCTCCCGGCGGACGAGGACACGGCCGACGGTGCACAGGCAGAGGGGATGCTGGCCGTCCGGGGGCCCTTCACCCGGGGGGTCCTGCGATACTTCCTCGCCCTGCCGGCAGGAGAATGCGCCGACCTGGCCCTGAGCGACAGGGCGGGCAGGACGCTGGCGCTGCTGCCTGCCCAGCCCGGGGGTTCCGGGAGCCTCGAAGTCCCGGGCGGAGCAGAGGAAATCTGCTTCCTGTCGGCCTCGCGGGACGGCGGGAGCTGCTCGAGGAGACTGCTGGTGCTCTGATCCGCCCGGGGCGATCATGACTGCCGCCCTTCAGGAGTCGTCCGAAAGGCAACCCTGTCCTCTCGCAGCTTTCCGATGAACTCATCGGAGGATGCCTGCTACGACCCTCCCGCGCTTCGCCTGACAGGCCATCATGTGGATGACCGATCGCTGCCGATCCGGTCAGTTTCGCCTGCGCGAAGTGACCGTATGGGCTGCTGGAGTCACGAGTTGCACGGCATGCAGACGGATGATTGACCACCGTATACGATGCCTCGATATTGGAATCACTACGGGATCATCGGGAGGGAGGAGCGAGGCCATGAGGATCGCAGGTTTCGTCATTCCTGCCGTGCTTCTTGTGTCGGCGGCAGACGCCCAGTTCGTCGAGAGGAGCTTCCCCGCCCCGGGAGACGACATCACCGCGCTGGCCGGGGATGGCCTCTCTGTCTACGCGATGGATCCGGTCGACGGCGTGATCTACAAGGTAAACAACTGGACGGGAGTGCCCCAGGATACGATTCCACTGCCCTTCACCTGCAACACTCCGGTGGGCCTCGGCTTCGGCGGGGCTGTAGAGAACCGCCTCTGGTTCTCAGAGGCAGGCACGGCGCTGATCCACGAGATGGACACGAGCGGTACCATCATCGCGACCCATGACTTCTCCGACAGCGGCGTTCTGACCATAACCGGCCTGGACATCGGTGTCCTGGACTCCAGTCCGTATACGGTCGCGCTGTTCTTCATCGACTCGGCCACCCGGATCGTCTACGAGGTCCGGCTTCCGGTCGGATCTGCTCCCATGGAGGTTTACCTCGATATCGAGGGCTGTCCCGAGGTGTACGACATCGGGCCTCCCCGGTCGTGGGACGTGATACCGGTTGCATGCGAGGATTCGATTTCACCCGTGAGGTGCTACTCCGATCCGGACAGCTACGATACACTGGGATTCGGCGAATACGAGAGCGCCAGAGGAGTCGGACCCGCATCCGAGTACAACCGCTTCTACTTCAGCGACCCCGAAACCGGCATGATCAACCGCTACTGCCGGGACATGGGCGGCATCGAGGATGAAGGCATCGGGATCATCTCCTCGTCGTGCGTCTTCCCCAATCCGGCGGCGGGCCTGGCGACCGTGAGATTCGTCCTGGATTCCGCAGCGGCCGTGGACGTGTCGGTCTTCGACGTCTCGGGGAGGCTCGTGCAGGAGGCGCCCGCGATCCCGGCCGCAGCCGGGGTCAACGAGACCGGGATCGGCGGCTTCGCTCCGGGGGTATACCTCGTGAGGATTTCGACACGGTCGGGGGCTTCGCTCCACCGCCTCGTCATGCTGTAGTGCCACCCACCAGTTTCGCACAGCGAAACTGGCGGCACGGCGGAGCCGGCAGGAGGGTGAGTCCGGGCACTCTCGCAGTCCGCCATTCACGCGTTCACATCGTGGCGGACCGCTGACGTGCCTGCTTGTTCCTGCAGGCGCAGGAACAAGCGCCTAAAGCCTGACCAGGCGTAGAACAGTAGCCGGGTGGCCAGAGGCCGGGCTCACCAGGTAGACGCCCGCCGGAGCCTCCATCCCTGATTCGCCGGAACCGTCCCAGAGGAACCTGCCGTCGTCCGTCGGAGAGAGTCTCTCCACCAGCCTCCCCGAGCAATCGAACACCAGGAGCCGTTCCGGCGGCGGTCCGCCGGCATATGTGATCCAGATCGACGATGTGGACGGATTGCAGGATGCCGTGAGAACAGGCGTCCCCGGAGCGGGTTCCTGCCCTCCGACTCCATCAGGCCACACAAGGCCCAGGGAGTCGGTGCGTATCGCGAACGACCCCAGGGAGATCCCCTCGTCGTACCCTCCGACGGAGCAGAATCCGCCGTCGGAGCAGGGAGAGACGGAGATCGAACGGAACGAGTCGCCGTAGCCGTAGCTCCGTTCCCAGACGGCAGCTCCGTCTGCATCCAGCAGGGCGAGGAAGCTCCTCCTGGCGGAGCCCTCCATGATGCTCCCGGCGGCTGCGAGACGGTCGCCGGACACCACCAGACCGAAGACCTCGACCCCGGGTGGTGAATACTGCCATGCCTGCAGGCCGGATCGATCGCAGAGGATCACACCGGACCCCACCGCCGCCAGAGCGACATCTCCCTGGAAAGGCTCGATGTCTCTCAGGATGAGTCCGGGACAGTCGAATCCCCCGGCGGTCTGGCCGTCGGGATCGAGAATGACCACCCCCGAGCCCCCGGTGACGATCACCGACACCAGGGCGGTATCCCCGGGCGCTGCGGATATCGCGGTGGGCGTCGACGCGGGGATCACCGCGTCCCACTTGACGTTCCCTCCGGGATCGAGCCCGAGGACCAGCGAGCCGGAACTGCCGCCCATGGCAGCCAGGTAGCCTCCGCCCGGCCGCGGGGTGATCGCCGCGGGAAGGCAGCCCGGGTATGCGGGATACTGCCTGAGCCAGACCGGCGAGCCGGTCTGCGAATCCATCCTGATCACGGGCATACCGTCCTGCGCGAAAGCCGAGACGATGCAGCCGTCCGGGGAGAGGCACGCAGCATAGCTCTCGCATGGAGGCAGCGAATCGAGCAGGATCACTCCATACGGATCCACGGCCAGTATCCTGGAGTCGCCGCTGCCGGAGGCCGGAACCGATCCGAAGAGCCAGTATCCGGCGGAGACCTCCATCGATCCTCTCAGGAAGTCGTCCCCCTCGCACGGATACGCGGCGAGGAACGTGGGCGAGGCCGGGCAGGGCGCCGGGACAGCCGCCAGCAGAGCGACGAGCCCGACGGAGACGGATGCCGTCTTCACCGGATCGACAACCATTTGCCAACCTCCCGTTCGCATACTGGGGCCCCGTCGATGATGCGTCAACGGCGGATCTCCCGCCGGCAGGCCGGCCCGCCGGGATCGACAGCCGTCCGGGTGCCCGGGGGCGATGCCTGCGGAAGGCAGCTCCGCGCAAGGCTTTCGCTGAGGGCGGGTCGATCGCAGGTCATCGATTTCGCCCCGCGAAATCGACGGGTAGCGCTACAGCAGTTTCGAAGAAACTGCGGGTGCGCGTGCCACCAGAATTAGGCTGGATCGCTCTCGCGACTTTGCTGCGCAAAGTCACTGTCGCTTCCTTTGCTCATTCCGGCTCAGCCGGAATGAGGGAATCGACGGGTAGCACTTCGGCGGTTGTTCGCAGGCAGGCTATCGCAGTCTCGCTTCGCGAGATTCGAGAACCGCGAAAGGCCGTGCCGTCTGAGGAAGAGCCTTCGGTCCTTTCGCGGCTTGCCGTGAAGGATTGATCGAAAGGCGGCAAGCCACTGCCGGACCTGCTTGTTCCCGCGGACGCGGGAAGTGGCGGTCCGGACGGGATACGCAGTCCCCGGGAGGGCCAGTCACGCGAACTGAATCTGCTGTATTTGTCTGTTGTGAGCGTGACAAACGCAGGATCGTCCAGATCCTGCGTTTTGCAAGTCGACACCAGAGGTGGAGACTGGCGGTCCATACGCGACACGTTTCGAACCGATGAAGACGCATGAGAAGGAATGGAGATAGACCGGACCTTCTGGGCAGGTATCTGAGATGGTACAACTCGGAGAGGAAGCGCCCTTCTTTGTGGAACAGTATTCCGTATGCCGTATACTCAACCCGGGAAACCGGAAACGATGAAGCAGCCTGGTTTTAACGCTGACCGCCCCTCAGGCTGTCCACAAAACCGGGGCCACTTCACTCAACAATCGACTTTGACATGGTTTGTTCCATAGATTATTATTATATGCATTTTAACTAGATGGAGGGAGGTGAATCGTGTTTGTCAGCGGCACTCCAATAATCCCCACTCGTGGCAATTGAATTCTCCCCACCCCGAAGGGGGAAGGGATGAAGGCTGCAGTTGACGGGATGACGGCCGGAGCGACGATTACTCCTCAGACGTGCACA
>JAUCPW010000033.1 GCA_030373045.1 Candidatus Fermentibacter sp. | reverse complement strand
GTGCACGTCTGAGGAGTAATCGTCGCTCCGGCCGTCATCCCGTCAACTGCAGCCTTCATCCCTTCCCCCTTCGGGGTGGGGAGAATTCAATTGCCACGAGTGGGGATTATTGGAGTGCCGCTGACAGTCATGCCTGTTCGCCCCGGTCACGACGAGGGACAGCGGGACTCCATGCCCGTCGACCAGCAGGTGCCGCTTGCTTCCTTTTTTTCCCCCGGTCCGTGGGGTTCGGACCTGCATCTTCTATGCCTCCAAGAGGCGCTTTCAACATCGTCCCGTCCAGGCTCTGCCAGGACCAGGCTATTCCCTCCATGTCATCGTACTCTGCGAGACCTGCCCGCCACAGGGACAGGAAGAACCCCTGCTTCAGCCAGGTCCGGAAATAGGAGTGGACTGAAGAGGCGCTTCCGTACTTCTCGGACGGAAGCGCCTTCCACTGACAGCCTGTTCTGAGGACATAGATGATCCCCTCGAACACCTTCCTGGGATCCTTGGGCTTCCTCCCGGCTCCTGCCTTCCTCTGATACTGCTTCTCAGGATCGCGCTTCTTCTCGGGAATGAACGGCTCGACTCGCTTCCAGAACTCGTCAGACACTTCCCACAGCTGCACTTTCGGCATCACGTCACCTCCCCTCAAAGCATAGGGGAGGAGGCGCTTCAAGTCAACTAATTACGGATAGGCTCTAATAACCTCATGCAGGGACCTGGACGACATCACATCCTATCCCGCCGAACCCTGGGCGCTGAACGACGATCCGGTCGAAAGCCTCGGGGATGCCAGCAACTTCCTCTACCTGATCAACGATCAGGGGTTCACCAGCGCAGACGAGTTCGTCGCGACGCTCGACACCACAGGATACGACATGTTCGTGATCGACCTCTCCTGCTGCGGGGAGCAGCTGGGTCCCGCAGAGGTGGAGGCGCTCTCGACCAAGCCCGGTGGAGAGAGCAGGATAGTGCTCTGTTACATGAGCATAGGCGAAGCCGAGGACTACCGGTGGTACTGGGATCCTTCCTGGGTGACGGACCCGCCGTCCTGGCTGGGGTCGGGGAACCCCGACTGGCCGGGAAACTATCTGGTGGAGTACTGGGACCCGGAGTGGCAGGCCATCATCTACGGCAGCCCCGGCTCGTACCTCGACAGGATCGTAGCCGCCGGGTTCGACGGCGTCTATCTCGATAAGGTCGACTCGTTCGAGGAATACTGAGCAGGTTTCCGGTTTCCGGTCTCCGGCTTCCGGAGCGACAATGGAGCGGCTTCGGTTTCCGGTTTCCGGTATCCGGAGCGATAATAGGGCTAAATCCAGCGTCCGCACCCTGGTTTTCGGATGCCGACCACCGGACGCCTGACGCCGGCTGCTTGCCGCTCTGTTCTCCGGATGCCGGACGC
>JAUCPW010000032.1 GCA_030373045.1 Candidatus Fermentibacter sp. | reverse complement strand
GGCCCGGGTTCCGGTTCGCGACCGGGCGCGGGGGCTATGGGTAAGCAGAACGTACCCCGCGCGCGTCGGGCGCGCCTGAACGCCGGTCCGACTCCGGCGGCGGGGGCTACGGGCCTGCGGGCCCGGGAAGGTGGGCAATGCGATGGCTGGGCGATATATCACGATGAAGGTCGACGATTCCGGGGATCTCCATCTCATTCCTACGGAGGAAGGGATCGAAGAGGCGCGCCGCTTGGTCGAGGAGCGACGAGCGGATGATACCTCGCACATGATCGAGGACCACCTGGGGAACGGATGGATGAACGTTCCGGCAGAGGCGATCGGGGCCCTGACGGGGTGCGAGGACATCATCTCGGAGGATTACACCCTCGACGATGACGGGGAATACGTTCCGTGCGCCCCCGATCCCGTGCTCTACTGGCATGCCGATTACATGGTAGAGGTTCCTGTCGAGCTCTGGTCGCAAGGTCGGGAGGTGATCTTCAAGCGCGCGTGAGCGCGCACCCCGCGCGCGTCGGGCGCGCCTGAACGCCGGTCCGACTCCGGCGGCGGGGGCCAGGTTCGTAGCCATTGTCACTAGCTAGCAGGGAGTATCAGCGATGACGACCTACGCGGAGTTCAGGCCCACGGCGTACGACCAGCACATCCCGCTCGACGACCGGGAGGACTGGATCGTGGTCCCGGTCACGCACGACAGGGACTCGGGGCCACGCGCGGAGTCCAACTTCGCGTCGGCCCTCGACATGCTCGGCGGGGAGTCGGATACGGTCGAGGTCCACCGCTTCGGGCACTGGGGCCCGGGCTGGTTTGAGATCATCCTGGCTCACCCCTCCCTCTCCGGGAAGGTGGAGGAGATCGAGTCGGCCCTGGCCAACTACCCGATCCTGGATGAGATGGACCTCTCCGAGCGGGAGAGCGAGGCGGAGCGGGAGGCCTGGGAGTCGTGGGCCGCATGCAACGTGCGGCGCGAGCTCGGGAAGGTGTTCGATCTCCGCGAGGCCACGCTGGCCTGGTTCGACGACAAGCGCCTGTTCGAGCTGTACCAGCGATATACGAGCGGGACGGAGCACACCGACACGGAGATCATCTTCCCCACGTCGTGGATCCGCGGCCGCGGGTTCTCCCGCGACGACCTGGCTGCCTGGATCGTGGCGCGGCGCCGGGTGGAGCGGGAGCGCGCGGAGCGGGAATAGCGGGGTCGCGGGGCGGCGTTCATCGAGTGAGGGGCTAGCTATGAGTATCGAGCTACGGGTGATAGAACCTCTCTCGCTTCAGGCTATGTACATCCCCTGCCGGATCGTGGAGGTGTACGACAGCGGGAGCGGGATCTACCGTGACGTACTGATTGAAACCGAGAACGGGCATCGCGCGGTGGTAGAGGAGGAGGGATCATGAGCAAGCGAGATATCGACCGGGAGCACATGGAGATCGTCTTCGGCCTGACGGGCGGGGAGCTCCACGACGGGCCGCGGGGTGGGTTCGCGTACACGTACGATGGTCCGCCGGACTACGCACACGACCAGTTCTCCGACCTGTACAGCGCGGACTACATGACGGTCCTCCACTACGGCCTCTTCACGGAGTCGCCGAGCTGCTTCGAGCACGCAGGCACCCTCTACCGGCGGGTGGTCGGTGCCATCTATCGTAATTCGGGCGAGGCGGAGTGTCTCTGCAACGACTGCGAGGCCTTGGACATGGCGGCCTACGAGATGGGGGATCGCTGCCCCGTGTGCGAGAACGACGTCCGCGAACCCGGCCGGCGTTACGTGTACATCGGGGAGGGCTGGAGCGAGGTCGTGTATCGGGGCACGCCGCTCCACGTGCTGGACGCGGCGGCGGGGATCTGAGAGGCGGGGCCTAATAACAATGGCCGCGCGGCGGCCGGGGCGAGGGTGGGTACACCATCTGTTGGGAGTAAAGAACGATGTTCGACCGCGGAATGACCCTCAGTCTCTACACGACCCCCAGCTACCAGCGCGACACCGGCGGCTGGGGCGGTCACGCCTTCGGCCACGTCCACGAGGTGACGGTGGTCTGCATCGAGGACCGACGAAGCCGGAATACCACCATCCGCCCGCTTCCCGCCTCGTCCCAGGTTCACGCTCCCACGAGCAAGGCGCCTCCCGCCCGGCTCGTGGTCCGCCGGCTCCGGGAGGTGGACGTGTGGACGGTGGAGCCGCACGAGGATCGGAGGAGCTGGTACATGGCCGGCGGGGCCTGCGCGGCCTCGTGCGACTCGCGCTTCTCCGACGTCGTCGGGTTCGGGGCGGGGGCGATCGCGGTGCATGACAGGTACGAGAACCCGTCGCTCTGGGGCGGACGGGGTGATTAAAGTGATTGGAGGTAACATGGCCGTCTACGTAGACGACAAGGACCTGGAGAGCAAGATCGGCCTGGTGGAAGGCGAGAAATGGGTCCGACACCACAAACAATGGGAGGACATGGAGCGGGATAAATGGGAACCCGGCAAGGACGGGTTCTGTACGATCGGCGGCGTGCTCGCGTGTCGGATCCTGAATGAAGATGGAACCGTGGATTGGTACGGGACTCGCACCATCTACGGGATGGGCGGCTGGCACCGCTACCATGTGCGACAGAGCGGGGAGGTGGTTTTCTCAACGCATCACTGCGGGCGCTATGGTGCGCGTGAATTCGGGGAGGATTCGCAAAAGCGGTGGGAGGAATTGGAACAGAAGATTCGGTCGGCTGGTTTCCGCTTGAGTACGGAGGCGTGACAATATGATGACCGTCGGCGAACTTATTCAGAAGCTCCTACAACAAGACCGAGAACTGGTCGTCTACGTCTGTATTCAGCATCGGCCTTATCAGCCCGTCGTCGACGTACAGGTGGACGCCGACGGTGATGGGGCCGTGTCCCTGATCATGGTCGAGGAGAACGAATGATCCGCACCCTCGACCTCTACCTCTCGATCCCGCCCTCCCTCCGCCCGGCCCTCATGGTCGCCGACGGGATGGGCGTGGACAGTACGGCGATGCCCTGGCCTATCGCAGCGCGCAGTGCGCAGTGTTGCCGGTAAGAGGCGACGGGAGGACGATCGATGACTAGGCGATTTTTGACACCCGAGGAGGCTGCGGCGCTCCAGACACCTGCGGTGCAAGCGGTGATCGACCGGATCAACCAAAACATCGCGAACGGGCTCTACACGACGGGGTATGTCCACCTCCCCCTGTGGGAGGCCGTGAAGGCCGGACTGGAAGCATCGGGGTGGGAGGTCGTCATCGACGAGGGGTCTATCAGGTTTCGTGACTGTCGCATCGGCCGCCTCATCCCCGTCGGGTCCGCCTCTGACTCCGATGCCGAGGTCGCGGGCGCCGTCCTGCTCGGCCTTCGCGGTCCCGGACGAGGGGGCTGACGTCGGCGACAGAACGCTTGACCCGACCCTCCCTCTTCTGTTACTCGTTCTCACATGCAGAACGTGAACAAGTCGTCATCTCAGAAGGACCCTGGGACAGAGGCTTCCCTCGACCGGCTCCCCCGCCGCGCGGACTTCCGCGACCTTCCCCGCATGCGGAGGGGCGACGCGCTGCGCGCGGCGATCGAGGCGTGGGGGCTCCGGCGAGCCGCGAGGATCCTGGAGGGCGGGACGGATCCGTTCCTCCCCCACCACCCCCCCCACGAGGTGCTGCTCGGCTACTTTCCGGGGGCGGCCGGGAGGGGGTGGACGGCGAGGGCGGGCAGCGTCGCGGCCGCGGCCCGCGCGCGGGGCGTGTCGAGGCAGGCGGTGTATAGGGAGAGGACGGCGTAAGCGGCGTGGTATCGCGGAGGAGGGTAAGCGGACGTGGACGAGGCGCGCACCATGATCGACGCGCACTTCGCCCGGTAGGGGTTGTCGCGTGTGAGGGCGCTAGGCGCCCGAGGAGGTAACGTGGAGCAGAACAATATCGAGCAGAGAATCGCGACGTGGATCTTGTCGGTGAGGAGCGTGGACTTGCAGCGCGCTATCGCGAATCGCGCGGACGATCCGCGTGAGACCGCGGCGCGCGAGATCAGCAAGTACGAGGCCGAGCTCGACGCTATCTCGTTGGCGCTGGCCCGCGGCCCGTCGTTCGACGAGCTGCCGTGGTGGCTCCGACCGTCCCTTGACGAGCATGGTGGGCGTCTCTGGCTCTCGATCCCTGAGAGCGTGACGCACGATCAAACCGTGCGCCGCGAGATCGCGGCCCTGGACGAAGTGCTGGTGGAGGCCTCGCAACTGTGGTCCACGCCGAGCGGTTCTGGGTGCGACATCAGCTTCGCACGGTTCGTGCGCGGCGCGGTGGCGGAAGAGAGCTGCGGCTTCTGCGCGCTGGTTGGGTCTCCGGCCACGGACGCGCTGTTCGGGCGGGCGCGGACCGGGCTCCGGTTCCTTGTCCCTGTGCCCGACGGGTTCAACGTCGATGGGTATCTCGACCGCATGATCGCGGCGCACAACGCTGAGCGGGCGAGTGAGGGCCAGCCGCCGTGGAAGGGGGCGCGGGCGAACGTTCAGGTCCTGGCCCTGATCGGTGGTGCGTCGTGAGCAGAGTAAGAAGCGCACCGAGAAGGATGCTTGACACCCTCTCCCTCTTCTGTTACTCGCTCTGACATGCAGACACAGACTAACGCGAAGAACAAGAACGACTCCGACGACACCGCCGTCGAGGCGGGCCTCTGGCGCTGCCCCGTATTCACCACCGCGGGCCTCGTGCTGCTTGCCCTCCGCGGCGTCCCGAGCCCGGGGCTCACGGAGCCCGAGGTCAAGCGTCGCGTGGAGACGGTGGTCGGAGAGCTGAGAGGGACGGTGCTGTACGGCCAGCTCGGGGACCTCGTGGCTCGGGGAGTCGTCGCGAGGACCGCGCGCGAGAGGACGGGGAAGAAGCCCTGCTACTCCTGGTTCCTCACCAAGAGGGGGGCGGTCGTCGCCGACCAGGTCGCGGAGGCTGCGGGGAGGGCGGTAGGCTCGGGCGGGGACACGACGGTGGAGGCTCGCGCCCGGAGGGTCCTCTCCCTCCGCGCCGAGCTCGCGGCCGCCGAGGAGCTGCTCGCGCTCCTGATCCCGCTCCGGGGTAAGGTGGTCCTGGAGGAGGGGTCGTTCACGGTCGTGCCGGGCGCGATGCGCGCGACCTCCGAGTTGGAGGAGATCCTCCGGCAGCAGGGTGTCTACGAGCTGTCGACGGAGCTGAAGCGGGTCGTCGTCATGGCCAAGGTCGACGCGCTCTGTGCTCACCGTCCGGCACTCGGGGAGTGGATCGACGCGCGGCGGGCCGACCTCGCCGAGGAGCGGCACCTGAGGTTCAAGGCGGCGAAGAAGGAGTAGCAATGGGGAAGAAGATCGGGGCGAGAGCGAAGCCCGTCATCAGGAGTCAGTGCGAGTGTCCCATCTCTTCGCGCGGCGTCGATCGGTCCTCTGGACCGTGTAGGGTATGCGGTCTCTGGGTCCCAGCAGTAGGTGCGGCAGCGATCAAGGAAGCGCGGGAGCGCGTAGATGAGATGTGCGATAGGGTATCTAATTTCAGTGGCAGCATCTTCGAGGCAGAGTCGGTGCTCCAGGACCTGTATGAGGCCGAGGATGCGCTTCGGGCGCTGGTGAAGCTATGAGGAGGCCACCCCGCGCGGTGGTCGTCGAGTACGATCGGAGGGTGGGGCGCGCCTTCCTCGCCCTCTCGCCGGATCAGCTTCCGGAGGAGGCTCGACCGCTGCTCTACTTCGGCCAGCGACGCGGGGAGGCGTGGGAGAGCCTCACGCGGGAGGCTGCGGCCCTCGTGGAGAGGGTGATCTGTGATCCTATCCCGTCACCGATCGGGTATGGAGCGTTCATTCGCTTGTCGCTCGATGTTCAGTCTGATCGGGAGTACCCCGATCCCCGACTTCCGCCTCATCGTCGTACGTTTAGGTGGCATATGTCGAGCGTGGACGCGGGGCACGAGGGGAAGATGATCGAGAACCTCCTCCGTGAGGTCGTCCCCATGTCCCGCGCCCCATGGGGGAAGCAGCGCGCCCGTGAGCTTCGCGAGCAGTGGCAGCTCGGCGCCATGCGCGTCCCGGGCCCCGTTGTGACGTCGATCCTCGACATGGTCGAGGAGGGGATTTTCGCGTGATTGCCACCTTTCTCCGCGTGGTGCGGAGACGGATAGCTATTCGCAAGTATCTGCTCGGAAGAGCGATTTCTGCCCGTCGACGACAGAACTTTTCTCTTAGAGGGAGGATATTCTGGTTGAGACTGGAGCGGAGGAGGCTGACGAAATGAAGTCTATCGGTGATGATGTGACGAAGGTGGTCTCCGGCATGGCGGAGGCTCTCGGTCGGACTGCGCTGAGGTGGGGCCTCGGAGACCTCGCGGGCGCGAGGGAGTGCCTCCTCGACCTCCAGGACAAGGCGTGCCAGGCGCTCAACCTTGTCGGAGTCGTGGACGCCACGAACAATACTAAGAAGGTGAAGCTCGTCTACTTCAAGACGTGGAACGGGCCCCGCAACGTCGGGGGGAAGTACTACGCCGAGGGCGACTACGAGACGACGAAGGACTTCCACGACATGCTCGACGAGGTTGAGTCGATGCGCGCCAGGAGGTGCCTCCCCGGCGTCCAGTCTCCGCACAGCGACTTCCACGTCCTCGTCGAGGGGGACGTGCCGCACCTCCTCCTCGGTGACTCGGTGGTGAGGGGGTACGACCGATGATCTACCTCCTCGTCCCCCTCGTCTTCTTCGTCCTCCTCACGGTCGCGGCCTTCTGGCACGTCGGCTCTGTCAGAAGATGCTCGCGGAGGACCCGCCGCACATGTCGCCGTTCGAGCACGTCGCCGTGGCCCTCCCCGGCGACGAGAGGAGCGGTAATTTCAGGGGGTGGGGCCAGGTCAGGAAGACGATCCCGAACGAGCATGCGGGGAGGGTGAGGAGCCCATGACTTTCAGGTGTGGTGTCAGGGCCGGCGGGAGAGGAACGGTCGAGTGCGCCTATCATGCGTCCGGAGGTGATCGCGACCTGATGCCGAAGGATGGTGGCTGACCATGAATCCGATCGACGCCGACGTTCACTTCCGTATCGATATTCTCCACCGTCTCAACCGGCTCCGACTCTGCGCGAAGAGAGGCGGCTACGACCTCCCCCCTCGCGATGACCTCGCGTTGATTCTGGGTTGCTCACGCGCTCAGCTCGACCGTGTCATGGATTCGGAACACTCCGTCGTATTCGGTGAGATCAAGCTGGTCGTGGGTGAAATACGAGATGGGAGTAGACTTACCTGGCTCCTCCCGATGAGCCTCCCTGACCTGAAGCACGTCCTCGCCCTTGTCTCCTCCGCCCGCGACACCGTTCTCCAGGAGCTGGAGCGCGTCTACCACACTGCCGCGGAGGCGGAGTTCGGTGACCGGGCGAGGACGTGGACCAAGGCCGAGCAGCACGTAGCCGCGCTCCGCGTGCGGTGTGCGAAAAGCGGTGACCTATGACCACCCCCCTCGACGAGGTCCTCGACCAGATCGAGGAGTATCTCATCCGCCAGGATCGACACGACTTCGACCCGTGGGCGAAGAGGCTCCTCGCGGACCTCCACGCGGCCCGCGGCGGTGAGCGCAAGACCACGGCCTTCGGCCGTGCGATCGACATGATGTTCGACGAGCGGACCCGCGCCTCCTTCTTCTACGCTCGCTGGGTGGACGCGCTGACCGACGTCGCCGAGCTCCGCCCGGTGTGGGCGTGGATCGCGGCGCACGTCCGGGATCATCGCCTGGACGAGTACCAGAACGTCGTCAGCCTCTTCCTCGAATCGGAGCGGGTCTTGCGGTCGAAGCGGGACGGCGCCACATGCACGGCCTGCGGAGACCGCCTCGACCGCCCCGAGGTCGCCGCCATCGTCCTCCGCGACGCCCGCGCCCGCGCCGCTACGGAGGAGGACGCCGTGGCGCGGGACAGGCTCGACGCTGCGATCCGCTGCGTCCTGCCCCGGGTCCGGGGCTACTGCTCGGAGAGGTGCGCGCGATGATCTCCTCGGATCGCCCGACGGACCCGGGCGCGTGGCGACCGTGGGAGGACGACGAGGACCCGACGCTGCTCAGCTCGCCGAGCGGGCTGGACGAGGACTTTATCGTGGGCGAGGACGAGGACGGGGTGATCGTGGCCCTGGAGGTGATGAGGTGACCCGGCGCGGGTGGTGGGGTGACAAGGGGCCCAGGCGACACGCGAGGGGTGGGGTCCGCTGCGACTCGGAGGAGCAGGCTACACGGCACGAGCTCGCGGCCGAGGACTACGAGCGGAGGGCGAGGTCGGACGCGATGAGGGCCCTCCATACAGGGATCCCTGTCCCGTCGTGGTGGGACGGGCACTTCGCGGGGATGGCCAGAGCGGAGCGAGACCTCGCTGAGAAATATCGCGCGTCTTCGAGTAGACGGAAATGACGACCTTGAAGCGTTATCCGTAGGTAAGACACAGGCGCGGCGTCAATGGTGCCGTGGCAGATGGTCCCTCTTCGAGAGATGATGTGGCGGTGAGGAGATGAAGTCGTACCCATACGGCGGGGCGCCAACGGAATCATTCTCCGTTGATGAGATGAACGGCTGCGACCTGTGCCGAACCCATGTTTACCCGCGGGGAGGGCCGTGGTGCGCGCGGTGCCGGCCGGAGGAGTTTGCGGCGGAGGTTGAGCGGGTGAGGCAGATCCTCGCCGGCGGGGGTTCGGTGGCCCACTTCGACGAGGTGAACAGGAGGCGGTACGCGATCCGCCTCGGAGGGACGCGATGACGGACGAGGAGCTGCTGGGGTATGCATTCATCCACTGCGAGACGGAGCTGGCGCTGTTTCACAGGCAGCACATCATCCGCCTCTTCGCTCTCGCGGGGGAGGAATGTCCTGACCTCGGCTTCCGCTCTTTCTGGTCCGTGGGACCGGAGATCGTGAAACCGCTCGTCGAGAAGGCGGTGAAGAGACTTCAGGAGGAGGTGTCAGCGTGAAGATCACGGTTGAGATGAGCGGGCAGAGGTGGCGCGCGATCATTCACGGGGGTGAGCGGCGGCGCCACCGAGGAGGGCCCGTGGATCGATGGGCTCGGCGCAACGCCCTCCGAGGCGATGAATCAGGCGTTCTGTGCGCTGGGCATCGCGTATGGTCAGGTGGAGCAGAGCCTCGTCGCCGACGAGCAGCGACGCGAGGCTGGCTTGTTGACCGAGGTGCGCCGTGAGATGGACATCTATGATGGTCTGTGGAGGGACCGACTGAGGAAGCTGGAGGAGACCTTCAGGAGGTGGGCGGTAAACGAGAGGGGAGCTGGGAACGTGGTCTTTGCCAGCGGACAATGGGACAAGGGGGAGCGTCTCAAGGCATGCGCCGACGTCTGGGGGAAAGTCGCCGACGAGGTCGGCGGGCTCCTCCGATGAACGTCAAGGGCCGGTGGGGCTCGAAGCGGCTCGTGGGGATCTGGCGCAGGACGACCCGGCGCCGAGCGGAGTGCGATCGCGTCGAGCGGGCGATCGAGCGACATGAGAGACAAGGTGCGCGGAGGATGATCCGCGCTGAGCAACAGGAGAATGCGACATGAAACTCATTCAGGCGAGTTATGCGGTGTACCTTTGTACGTATATGGGCAACAATGGGCCAGGCATGGCGGACAAGCTGCTCTGTACGTACGGGGAGGGTCGGGAGGAGGCGGCGACCGATGACGAGAACATCGCCCTCTTGACCGCTGCCGCCTTGGGATCGCACCACCTCCGCGAGAAGCTGCCTCCGGCCACCATCGACGAGGTGAAGGCAGAGCTCGCGCGCATGACCGGCATCGAGTGATGCTCCGCCGCCTCGCCCTCCTCGACACGGAGACCACGGGCACGGCCGACGAGGACCCCGCGATCGAGGTCGCGGTGGTCCTCTTCGACGTGCCCTGCGCGGCGATCGTCGCGTCCTGGTCGTCGCTCATCCGCCACGGCGATGACCCCCAGAACCCCGCCGAGCCGGTGAACGGGATCCCGGCGGAGCTCCTTCGGGAGGCGCCGCCGGCCGGGGAGGTGTGGGCGGCGGCGCGCGCGTTCGCGGCGTCGGCGGAGGCCTTCGTCGCGCACGGGGCCGCCTTCGACCGCGCGAGGGTCCCCGGGGAGGTCTGGGAGGGCCGGCCGTGGATCTGCTCGATGGACCACCTCGACTGGCCCGGCCAGCTTCGTCCGGGGGAGAGCCTGGTCTCCCTGGCACTCCGCCACGGCCTGGGCGTCGCTACGGCGCACCGGGCCATGGCGGACTGCGAGCTGCTCGCGCGCCTGTTCGCGCGGGTCGCGGAGGGAGGCGCGGACCTCCAGGCGATGCTCGCCCGGGGTCTCAGGTCGAGGGCGAGGTATCGGGCGGTCCTATCGTACGAGAGGCGGGAGGAGGCGCGAGCGGCGGGGTTCCGCTGGGACGCGGCGCGGCGGGCGTGGTGGAGGGAGATGGCGGTCGAGGATGCGGGGGCATTGCCGTTCCCGGTGCGCGACCTCGACGAGGGAGAGCCTGGAGGGCTGGGCGCGGAGGAGGCGGTCGAGGTCGACTACGAGGAGCTGCGGAGGAGGGGGCTGGAGCTCCTGGAGAAGGCCAGATCGAGATGATCGAGCAGTGGATTGAGAATCTTGGAGGAGTCGTCGAGAGGACGATTTACGTCGACGGGGAGACGGGGTACGCCACGTTCGGGCCCGTGGTCGACAGCGAGTGGGAGGGCGTCGAGCCTGGCCCCGCACTCCGTCTCAGGTACGGATGGACGTACATCGACGTCGGTTGGGGTCCCACGTTCGACAGGTGGGCGAACAGCGTTGACTGGAAGATGGACCCGGTCGAGGACTTCGCTCTGTTGCGAGAGTTCTTGAGTGAATGCATCAGACGCGGGGAATGCCCGGGTTGATTCCCGGTTGACTACAGGAGGTTTTTCATGAGCGAGTTTCAGGTGCGCGTCGTCGAGGTCGGTGAGGTGCGGAAGCACCCGGGCGCCGACAACCTCAGCATCACCGAGATCGGGGGAGCCGGAGGCTACCCCGTCATCATCCGCACCGGAGAGTTCCGGCCCGGCGACAGGGCCGTCTACATCCCGGTCGGCGCGCTCCTGCCCGCCGACGACGAGCGGTGGGACTTCCTCCGGAAGCCCGGGGAGAAGGTCGCCGTCGAGGTCGCCGCGAAGCGGCTCCGCGGAGTCTTCTCCATGGGCCTGCTCACCGCGGCGGACTCTTCCTGGCAGGTAGGACAGGACGTCGCCGCCGAGCTACGGATCGTGCGCGCCGAGCCGGCCGATCCGGCGACGGGTAACGAGCGCGATCCGGGGCTCCTGCCAGTGTACACCGACCTCCCGGCCCTGCGCGCCCACCCGGACGTGCTGGTCCCCGGGGAGGAGGTGGTGATCACCGAGAAGATTCATGGGGAGAACGCCCGCTACGTGTACGGCAACGGGCGGCTCTACTGTGGCTCGCGGACAGGGTGGAAAGATCCGGCGAGCGACGTTCCTCAGTCACAGCACTGGTGGGAGGTGGGGCGCAGGCTGGGGCTTGATGAGAAGCTCGCGCGGTTGTCGGACATCGGTATCTTCGGTGAGGTCTACGGGGACGCCCGTGGATTCGCCTACGACGCTACCTCGAAGCGGCGCGGCTTCCGGATGTTCGACGCGATGGACATCCGGCGGCGCGCCTACCTGGATTGGGACGACGTGGTGAGGGTGGCCGAGGAGGCGGAGGTGGATCTGGTGCCGGTGCTGTTTCGCGGGTCGTGGTCGACGGATCTGCGGAGGCTCGCGGAGGGGGAGAGCCGCCTCGCGGCGCACGTGCGTGAGGGGATGGTGGTCCGGCCGGCGGCGGAGAGGTACGACGAGCGTGTCGGCCGGGTGATATTGAAGCTGCACGGGGAGGACTTCCTCCTCCGCGGGAAGAAGGGCAGGTGATTCTCATGTCGAGTGGACAGACAGTCGAGGCAGGGAGTAGAACGATGAGAGATGAGATCGCGCGGCTGATGAGGAGGCTGATCAAGTTCGCCGATAACGAGCTGGATTTCTCGTCGCCCGGACTCCCGAACGGACTGGAGCGTGGCGTGAGGGCGGCCTTCGCGATCGGCGAGTGCGCCCGCGCCGTCGAGGAGATGGAGAGGACCGTGGTCCTCAGGACCCTCGGCGAGAAGATGGTCGCCGAGTTCGCCTCCCAGATGACCGAGGACGAGGACCCGGAGATGGAGCTCGCCGCGATGCGCTTCGCCGAGGAGCGCCACCGCGGACAGAGCTACGGCCGGCGCCCGTACACCGCTCACCTCTTCGAGGTGCGGCAGGTCCTCCGCGACGTCGAGATCGTCGACGACGTGCTCCTGTCGGCGGCGTGGCTCCACGACGTCGTGGAGGACGGGAAGGCGATGATCTCCGAGGTCGAGAAGCACTTCGGCGCGGAGGTAGCCGAGCTCGTCTGGGCTGTCACCGGCGAGGGGCCGAACCGCAGGGTCCGGAACCAAGCCGTGTACGAGAAAATCCGGGGGAGGGGCGACGCCGCCGCGAACCTTAAGCTCGCCGACCGGATCGCGAACGTCGAGTGCGCCCTCCGCGAGGGGAGCGAGGAGCACCTCAAGATGTACGCCGAGGAGTCCGTCGAGTTTCGGACACAGTTCCGCGGCCTCGGAGACGAGCGTCTGTGGGAGCGCTTGCTCGCCGCCCTGAACGCCTACTATCCGTAGATCGCTCCCTCTCGACGTGCTGGATTGCCCGAGGCTTCACGGCTTGGTCAGCCCGCGCCGTCATCCACGCCGCCCCTCCAGCATCCTCGCCCGGCTCCAGTCCCTGTAGAGCAGCCCCCCTCCGACCACGATCGCGCCGCCCGCGAGCGCCGCCGCGAGCGACCTCGCGACCAGCCACCCGACGGCCCCGCCGATCAGGCCGGCTCCGGTCCACGCGGCCCGGTCCTTCCATCTCGCCTCCTCGGGGGTCGTGCTCGGCAGGGGCAGTGGGAGGGGCTGTTCGGTCGGGGTCCGCGGGATGGGGACCTGCGGGGTCGTGGTCGGGTAGGGCGTCTGCCCCGGCCTCGTCACGGAGGCGACGAGGCGCCGCTCGGCGTCGGCGTACGTCGCGCCCTGCGCGGCGGCGAGGACGACGTTCTGCTCGCCGTGAAGGACGGTGGGCTGCCGCTCGCTCGCGACGATGACGCGGGTCACCGTTCCGTCAGGGAGGACTTGGGCCACGAGGTAGGCGGCGCTCCGCCGACTCAGCGTGCCGCGGGGGTCGCGCTTCTGCACCGATCTCATCTTCAGCTCCGGTTCTGTCAGGCCTGGTTGCGGGTAGCGCGCCGGGCGAGATAGAGCCCGACGCCGACGCCGAGCAGGAAGGTCGCCCCGAGCGCGGTGATCGCGGTGGCGTGGCTCACGACGATGCTCCCCGCCAGGACGTTCCTCACCGCGGAGGCGCGCTCGGGGAGCATCGCCATGTGGTCGACAGGGACGCCGAGCCGGCGGTCGATCATGTCGAGCTGGCGGTGCGTCCCCGCGATGTCGGCGAGGAGCTGCTGCGCGGTCTCGCTCAGCAGGACCCTCTGAGCCTCGCTCTGTGTCATGTCCATGGTGCTCTACTCCTCGCTCCTCGCTCGCTCGACGGCGAGCTTCGACAGCGCGCGGCGCGCCTTCCTCCGGACGCGCTTCCAGTGCGCGGACCACCACGGGGTAGCGTTCGACTGCGGCTCGCGAGCCTTCTTCTCGTAGCTGCGGTCTACGATCATGTCAGATCGCCTCCACCGTGAGGAAGGTGCTCTCGCGCCCCGTGACGATCGGGGCTGCTCGACTCGGTGAGGCCGACCGGGATCGGCGCGGTCGTGTCGATCTGGACGGTCCCGTTGATCGTGACGGAGGCGCCGGGGAGATGATTGGCCATGGTCTACCTTCTTTTCATCCAGTCCCACACGGCCGCCGCGAGCTCCGCGTACCCCTTTGGGGTCGCGTGGATCCGGTCCGGGGCGCGCTCGAACCGCACGCTCGGTCCGGGGAAGAGGCTTGACGCCGGGACGAGTCTGTGCAGGGTCGCGCGGATGTTCCCTCGGTCGGGGAGCGTCATCGTCGGCGGCTCGACCCACACGAGCTCGGCGCCCGCCGCGCGGACCTGGTCAACGATCGAGGTGACGTCCTCGGAGCGGTCCCCCGCGAGCGGGAGGTCGTTCGTCCCCAGGCTCGCGACGACGAGGGCAGGCCTCGCGCTCGCGAGAGATGCCGCGAGCCACGGGCTCCGAGCCCACTGGCGGATCGTCGTGCCGACCGTCGCCCTCGTCGAGAGCTGGCCCCCGTCCGCCTCGACGAGCTTCTTGAGCGGCGGTGAGAGGCCGACGGCGAGGGAGTCTCCGACGAGGAGGACCTTCTTGCCGGCGATGGAGAAGGACACCTTCTCAGCACCGGCCCCCTTGAGTGCCGCGCGGAGTACGGCGACGCCCGCGAGAATCATGAGCGGGAAGACGAACGGGTTCACGACCATCCCTCCAGCCGCGGTCTGGTGCCCATCTCCTCGCTCGCCGCGATCCACGGCGGGACCGGGTGGAGCGAGCCGGGCGCGCGGCGCCGCGGCGGGATCCTGCGCTGGCCGGCCTGCGGGTCGGGCATCACGCGGCCGCCGACGGTCACGACATTGTCGCCGCCCGCGCGCCGCGCTGCCTGGATCTTCTTCCTGACGTCGCCCCACGTGAAGTAGCCCCTCGCGCCGCCGGGGTCGAACCCGGGGTTCGCAGCGTATACCGCGCCGAGCGTGAGCTTCTGCCCGGGGATCAGGGGCTCGTCGGAGCCTCGACGCCCGATAACGAACCCGTCGTCGCGGCCCGCGACGCCGGGGAGGAAGTTCAGCTTGTAGAGGCGGAACTCGTCCCAGGAGAGGTCGCGCCCTTTGTAGCGTGCGAAGAAGGGCTCGACGATCTCTAGGAGCTGGCGGGAGACGGGCCAGCCCCGCACGGCCCACACCTTCTCGCTCGTGTCGAGTCCCGGGAGGCGGGCTCCCACCGTGATCTGGATGAGCCCTCCGCGGGGCGTTCCGGACTGCTGCGCGGGGGCGGCCGGGTCGCCGCGCGATTCGAGCTGGAACACGCTCGTCAGCGACCTCGGGTCGAGGTTCAGGCGGCGCGACACGTCGACGAGGATCTGCCTGTCGGCTGGGGACCACGCGAGGAGCCAGGGGAAGGCGGGCCCCGCGACGGCGTTCTCGTCCAGCTCGGGGTCCTGAGACGCGGCCGCGGACCCCCCAGCAAGCAGGACGAGGGCGGCGCCCGCCGCGGGGAGGCCGTAGCGCAGCGGCGGCGGGAGGGCGCGGTAGGAGCGGAGGAGCTGGGCGGTGTTCATCGCGAGCTTGAAAAAGCCTGCCGAGCGCCGAGCAGGTAGAACTTCCAGCCCCACACCGCCGCGCGAAGGGAAAACGGGGTGTATCTCCCCGCGACCTGCTTCACGTCGCGCGCCGTCGCGCCCTTGACGCGATCGGGGACGAGATCGAATAGGAGCCGGGCGGTGCTCATGACCGCTTCTTCCTCTTGCCCTTCACCCACTCGATCGGAGCTACGGGCGCGAGGGCGCGGGCACGCCTCGCGGCGACGCGCGCGTCGCCGTAGACGTCTGCTCCCCCCTCCTGTCGGCCGTCGACCACCTCGTGGATCTGATAGTGCGCGCCGGGCTCGACCGTGACGATTTGGATCTTCCTCATGACGTGGTCTCCGCGACGGCGTCGATCGGGTCGGGCTGGGGCGGCGGGGGAGGCGCCGGGCGGTAGCCGCGCGTGTGGGCCATCGCGAGCGTCGCGAGGTCGAGGAGGAGCACGCCGCAGGCGTTCCCGGCGCGCACGTTCTCGGGGGCTGAGGGGTCTGATCCGATCCTCACGATCTCCTCGATCCGACTCATCGCCCGGTCGTCTCTGAACAGGGCGGCCTCGGAGACCGTTAGCGCCTGGGGAAAGCGGCGGCGGAAGTCGTCGAGCTCGATGGCTCCGAGCTCGTCCCCGTTCGCGTCCCGGATAGACAGCACGAGGGGCAACGTCGGACCGACAGATCTGACCAGAGGTTGGTTGCAGAATGCACGCTGGCATCTCCCCGCGGTGGAGTACGCATCCCGCAGATGATGCGGACACCTGTACTCGATCGTGGCCACCTGGTCAGCCCTCCCCGCGCGCTGCGGGGTGCGCGGCGCCGTTGGCGTAGCGGGCCTTCTCCGGCTTCTTTCGCGGCCTGCGCGGCTTCGCGCCGGACTTACCCGCCGGCCGGGAGGGCGCAGGATCGACCGCTGTCGTCTCGACGGGGGCGGACTCGACGATCGGCGAGGGCGCCGGAGTGGCGGGGAGGACCGACTCGCGCCCGCGATCGTCGCGGAGGGTTCCCGCGCTGTCGCGGGGGGTCGCGAGCACGGCGAACGGGCCGGACGCCGTGAGCGCGGGGACGTCGGACTCGGGGACCGCGAGGAGGAGGACCGGCACGGTCGGGTCGAGCCCCGTGAGCACGACGGTGAGCGAGGAGATGACCGACAGACCGTCGGCGACCGCCCTCGCCACGACCTCGCTCGCGGGGCCCAGGTCCCCGCGCAGCGGGCAGACCTGCCACCCGCTCAGCCCGCCCATGGACACGGACACGGCGGAGCGCAGGGCGAGCTCGCGGAGGAGCCCCTCGCGCCCCCCGGGGGCGAAGACGCGGCCCCCGCCGTCGAGCGGGCGGGTCAGCCGCGCGACCTGCGCGGCGCTGAAGCGGGGAACGAGGGGAGAGGGACCGGACGGAGGGGAGGCGGGCGGGGTCCGGGAGGCTGCGGGGCGACCCGACCTCCCCCCCATCCGGTCGAGGGCGAAGAAGAAGAGGGCTGACAGTGCGCTCTCGATGATCATGGACACCCCGGCGAGCTGTGCATGGCGGAGATCCTATGCCCTCCCCGCCGGGAGATCCAGCGTCAGGCGAGGCAGGGCACCGCCTGCGTCAGCGGCAGGGCCCAGAGGGTGACGAACGCCTCGTGCGGCGCGGCATCGATGTTCAGGAAGGTCACCACCATGTCCTGCCCGGGGAGCATCTGGGGGAACTCCAGCCGGCGCGGCAGGTTCTGCGCGTCGGGCCGGAACGACTCGGCGCTGACGCCGACGCCGTTGCCGAGGAGCTCCTGCCGGGCCGAGGTGACCGAGGTCACCAGGAAGAACGACCCGATGAACTCGGGGATCTCGATCCCCGTGGGGCAGATCCCGACCGTGGGCGTCAGCGTGATCGTCCCCGTCGCGCCCGCCGCGATCGAGCCGCTGCGTCCGCCGAGCGGGATCTGCGGCTGCTTCGCCGCCTTCTCCGCCCGGTCCCCGCGCGCCGCGGCGATCGCGTCCTGCTGGCACTGCCACTGCTGGAGGAGGGCCTGGGCCTGGGCGACGGCCGGGTTCACCGGGTACGGGAAGCAGCCGGCGCCGTAGGCCGGGGGCTGCCACGGGGCGCAGGGCGGGCAGCCCTGGGGGAAGCCCGGGGGCACGGTCCCCGGGTTCTGCGGGTGGCGGATGGGCGGCGTCGGCGCGGGCGCCGGGACCATCGCGCCGGACTGCGGGGCGCGCATCCCCGCGAGCATCATCTGGTACTCGGGGGTCAGCAGGTTGGGGTCGAAGGGGACGATGCCGTAGTTCATGTCGGTGTCTCTTTCGTGAAGGAAGGAAGGAAAGCGAAGTCGGACCGGGGAAGACTCAGCCGAAGCCGAGCCCCTGCATGGCAGCGTTCAGGTTGTAGTCGGGCACCCCACCGCCCGGGTAGTAGCCGGCGAACGCCGCCGGGGTCTGGCCCGGGACGGGGAGCCCCGCGACGGGGGCGGGCGTCGACGCGCCCGGGCTCGGCAGACCGAGGACGAGGGCGGCGACGTCGTCGCCGACCTCCATCACGGCCTCGTAGCCGAGCATGCCGATCCCGAGGCCCATGACCGCCGGACCTCCCGGGATCCTGACGCCCATGATGCCGGCAACGAGGGCGGCGATGCCGACGGCGGCGGTCGGGCGGATCACTGCCTCGCGGCCGCTTCCGAGCCCGACGGTGTAGAGCTTCGTATCGGGCATCGCCTCGTCGGCGACGCGAGCGGCGAATGCGCCGGCCACGGTGCCGAGGCCGACCTGAAGTCCGGTGTTCATTACGGGGGTTCTCCTAAGAAAGGGGGCGAGAGGTGCCCCGCGCGTCAAGGATCGCCGCGGAGAACTCGCCCCGCAACGGGAGTTTGCTTGTCGAATAGACGTGCGCGCGCGGCCCGTGCTAGCCTGTCCTCCCCGGGGCCGACATGACCGACCACGCCGACGCGCACGGAGAGGAAAAAAAGTCAAGGCCGCTGACGCGCCGCCAGGCTGCGCGGATCTTGAAGAGGACGGAGTCGCACCTACGTCGCTCCTACGACGAGGAGCTCCAGCCGGAGGTGGTCCTCGTCTGTGGGAAGAAGCGCTACCGCTACGACCCGCTCAAGGTCGCGGCACTTCGGGAGAAGCTCCTCGCGAGGGACGCGCAGAAGGCCGCCGCGAAGGTCGAGGAGTCCTCCGGGTGGACGAGGGAGGAGGGAGTCCTCGCCGCGCTCGTCTTCGAGAGGCTCCGCGCGTCGAAAACCCTCGTCGACATCGTCATCGAGCTCAAGGTCCCCCCGGAGGTGGTGCGCCGGCTGCGCGAGCAGTTCCGGCGCTCGTTCGAGGACGACGACCGGGCCCGGAAGAGCGGGGAGGTCCTCCGGCGGGAGAAGTCCGAGACGAGGGAGCATGCGAGGGAGGCGGCCAGGATCGAGAGGGCGGAGAGGGAGAGGGCCGCGGCGCGCGCCGCTCGCCGCTCCGAGATGATGGGGCTCCCCCCGAAGACTTGACGGTTGCGTTCTCAGTCTGGTTCTGATAATCCGTCTTGGAATCTGATTCTGAAGGAAGGGTAGAGGATGAAGTTGAAGGCCCTCGATCTGTTCTGCGGCGCCGGAGGGGCGTCCATGGGGCTCCATCGGGCCGGGTTCGAGGTGACCGGGGTGGACATCGAGCCTCAGCCCACGTACCCGTTCAAGTTCGTCCGCGCGGACGCCCTCGCCTTTGACGTCTCCGGGTTCGACCTCGTCTGGGCGTCGCCCAAGTGCCAGTTCGCCACGGCCTACCGGCGCAGGTCAAACCACGTCCGGCCGAGCGAGAACATGATCCCGCGTGTTCGCGACCGGCTCGCGGAGGCGGGCATCCCCTACGTCATCGAGAACGTCGAGGGGGCTCGCTCCTCGTTGAAGGATCCGGTCCTGCTCTGCGGGTCGATGTTCTCGCTTGACGTTCAACGACATCGACTGTTCGAGACGACCTTCCCGCTGTCGCCGCCGAGGTCATGTGGTCACGGTCGCTGGTCTCCTCGATTCCCGCCCGCCACGAACAGGTCTAACCTGCGGAAGACCGTCGAGGTGGGGGTGTGGAGAATCCCGCTCGAAGTCCAGCAGGCGGCGATGGGGATCGACTGGATGCCGCTGGCGTCCTTGAGTCAGGCGATACCGCCCGCGTACGCGGAGTGGATCGGCAGGGCCGCGCGGCAGTGGATCGGAGAGAAAGGATAGGCAGCGCATGGACAACGACCGACTCGGACCTCCCCCCGCGGGGGCCCGCCTCGACGAGAGGATCGTCGACCAGGCGCTGGAGGCGGCCCTCGGGGACCCCGCGTTCCGCGCGGGATACGAGGCGGTCCGGCTGTGGCAAGCGGCCTCCACCCTCGACGGCTTGGTGGAGCCCGCGAACCCTTACTTTGCCGGGTCCGACGATGCGCTCCGGTGGGACCTCGGCGCGGAGCAGGCCGACCTTGAAGCAGGGTCGCCCAGCTCGTGGCGCGACGGCGGGGGAGGCAGCCTCGGCGTCCTCCGGGCGCTGGAGGGGGACATGATGTTCGAGGTCTCCGTGCGGCTCCGGGAGAGGACCCTCGACCCCGACCACTGCCCGTCCGTCAGTCCAAGCGGGTCGCAGCGTAGGAGGGAGAGGGGTCATCCGACCTCACTCTGTCACTACGCGCGGGGAGGGACGTGGAGGAGTGACTACGCCGAGAGGCGGCGCGTCCGCGGATTCAGGGTCGTCGAGGACCCGGCGTTGCCGGGCGCCTTCATGCGCGCCGCGAACCCGTTCCTCGGGAGGATGGAGCCGTGATCCCGCGGTATCAGCAGGATCGGGCAGACTTCGAGCGTGGTGCCTGGGGGTACGCCTTCGTGGTCTGCTCGGCTGTCTCCGCCTTCCTCTTCGAGCTGTCGCCGCTTCGCATGCTTCCCACTGTTATCGCCGCGATCGGGGCGTATTCTGCCTGGCGCTACCGCCTCGCCGGGAAGGTGGTCCGCGCGTACGAGCTTCAGGACCGTGCCGAGGAGGCGGAGAAGAAAGCAGGGAACCGTGGCGACTGAGACCTGGGCAGAATACGTCGAGCGTCGTCGCCGGATCGAGGACAACCCGGTTTCATTCTGGGAATGGACCCTGGACGCGCTCTACGCCCAACTTCGGGCCGATCCCTCTGATTCCGACTTGATCAGGGCGATCAACAGGTCGGAGAGAATGCTCCGCGCGATGAGGGGCGGACCGTGACCGCCTACGAGGTCCTCTCCCTCCCCGAGACGGCGACCGCCGACGAGGTCGCCCAGGCCGCCCGCCGCCTCCTCTTCGAGCATCACCCCGACCGCGGCGGCGACCCCGAGCGCTTCAAGCTCATCGCGCGGGCCCGCGACCTCCTCGCCGACCCCGACAGGCGCCGGGCCTACGACGCGAGGCTCGCCGCGTGGCGCGCCGCGCAGCGCCCCCCGGCCTGTCTCTTATACACATCTGACGCTGCCGACGAGTTCCGAACGGTGTAGAT
>JAUCPW010000031.1 GCA_030373045.1 Candidatus Fermentibacter sp. | reverse complement strand
TTCGGAACTCGTCGGCAGCGTCAGATGTGTATAAGAGACAGCTATTCTCCCTTGCTCCTCTGACAGAACGGGTATCTGAAGTCACGCGGCATCTGGACCTTCCCGCGTCTCCTTTAGTGGTCAAACATCATTCCTCAGACATGAACGGGTACCTGAAGTCACGGGGCGTGTTGAAGCACTCCTTCAGGGTCCTGACGCTGATCCAGCGCAGGAGGTTGTAGATCGACCCCGCCTTGTCGTTGGTGCCCGACGCCCTGGCGCCGCCGAAGGGCTGGTGCCCCACCGATGCGCCGGTCGTCTTGTCGTTGATGTAGAAGTTGCCCGCGGCGTGCCTCAGACGCGTCTCGGCCAGCTTCACGGCTTCCCTGTCGCGCGCGAAGATCGCGCCGGTCAGGGCGTACGGCGAAGTGGAGTTGCAGGTGTCCAGGACATCCTCGAACTTCGCGTCGTCGTAGACGAAGACTGTCAGCACCGGGCCGAAGATCTCCTCCTCCATCATCCTGTCGTGGGGATTCGTCGTCTGCACGACGGTCGGCTGCACGAAGTACCCGGAGGAGTCGTCGCAGGTGCCTCCGTGCACGATCGAGCAGTCCGCACTGCCCCTGGCGTAGGCCAGGTACGAGGAGATGTTGTCGAAGGAGGCCTTGTCGATAACCGCGCCCATGAAGTTCGAGAAGTCCTCGACCGGGCCTGCCTTGATCTGCGACAGGATCCCGAGCATGCGGTCGCGTACGTCGGGCCATATCGACGATGCGATGTAGGCCCGCGAGGTGGCCGAGCACTTCTGCCCCTGGTACTCGAAAGCGCCGCGGACGAGGCAGGTGGCCAGGCCCTGCGGCTCCGCCGACGGGTGCGCCACCAGGAAGTCCTTCCCGCCGGTCTCTCCGACTATCCTCGGGTAGGTGCGGTACTTCCCCATGCCCCCGGCGACCGTCTGCCAGATCCTGTTGAAGGCCGAGGTGGATCCGGTGAAGTGCACTCCTGCCAGAGCCGGGTCCGAGAGCACGGATCCGCCGATAGCGGCCGAGTCGCCCGGGATGAAGTTGATCACTCCGGGAGGCAGCCCGGCGTCCATGAAGGCCTGCATCACCATCCAGTTGGAGTAGACGGCCGTCGAGGCCGGCTTCCACAGCACGGTGTTCCCCGCGAGGGCGGGGGCCATGGACAGGTTGCCGCCTATGGCCGTGAAGTTGAACGGCGAGATCGCGAACACGAAGCCCTCCAGGGCCCTGTATTCCATCCTGTTCCAGGTCGCCGCGAAGTTCTCGGGCTGGATCTGGTAGATCTGCTGCATGAACCAGGTGTTCATCCGCAGGAAGTCCGCCAGCTCGCAGATCGCGTCGATCTCGGACTGGTGGCAGGTCTTGCTCTGGCAGAGCATCGTGGAGGCGTTGACCAGACTACGCTTCTGCTTGGAGATGATCTCGGCGGCCTTCAGAGAGACGGCCACCCTCTCCTCCCATGGCATCACCGACCAGGTCCTCCACGCGGAAGCGGCGGCTTCGATCGCCAGGCGCACCTCCGCCGGGCCGGCCTTGTGGTAGGTCGCCAGGGTGTGCCCGTGGTCGTGGGGGCAGACGCAGCGGCCCAGGTTGCCGGTACGAACCTCCCGCCCCCCGATGAGGAGCGGTATCTCGATCTCCGAGGATCGGAGCGAAGCGAGCGTAGCCTTCAGCTCCGCTCTCTCGCCCGTTCCGGGAGCGTAGGGCGTCACGGGTTCGTTCGGCGGCCTGGGGATGTGCACCAGTGCGTTCATGTGGATCTCCTTTCCAAATGCGGGAGGCGCAACCGTTTCCAGCGGCACCCTGTCGGCCCTGCGGGCGTGGCGCCCTGCTTTAGCCCGTAGGGCTCGGAGAGCCGTGATTATATCGGATGGAACAGGCTCGTGGAGACGCCGGAGAACGGCAGGGATCAGGCGAGGATGCGGACCGAGCTGGCCTTGAAGGAGATCCAGATATCGGAGCCCGGCCGGAGTCCGAGCCTCTCGGTGGATTCCCTGGTGACGGTGGACGCGATGCAGACCGAGCCCGACTCGGCATTGACGATGTCCGTGTGGAGGCCTCTCTCGATGGATGAGACGGTTCCCCGGAAGGTGTTCCTCTGGCTGGAATCGGTGGGCTGTGAGGTCGAGACCGAGACCGTCTCGGGGGGTATCACGATGCACCCGGCGCCCGACGCAGGCCCGGCCAGCACGACCTCGAGCCCGCCGACGCGGGCCGTCGTCCCGTCGAAGGAGGCCCTCAGGATGTTCCTCATGCCCGAGAAGGAGGCGACGAAGAGGTTGGAAGGCGAGAGCAGAACGGCGTCGACAGGGCCGTGCTGGACCATCCGCCCTTCCGAGAGAACCGCGACGTGGCTCGCAAGGGCCAGGGCGTCGGCCAGGTCGTGGGTCGCCATCACTACGGTCATGCCCCTGCCCCGGTGCAGCGATGCTATCAGGGAGCGCATCCCGGGCCTGAAGCCCTGGTCTACCGAACTGAGCGGCTCGTCGAGGAAGAGAATCTCGGGGTCGGTGGCCAGCGCCCTCGCGAGCGCGACCTTCTGCATCTCGCCGCCGGAGAGCGTTTCCGCGCGCCTCTCCGCGAAGCCGCCCAGACCCACCGCTTCGAGCCCTGCCTCGGCCTTGCCCGGAGCCGGGCGGGCGCCCCTGAAGCGCAGGCCTGCCTCCACGTTGCTCCGTACCGTCCCCTTCAGCATGCACGGCCTCTGCATCACCATCGCCATCCTTCGCCGCGTCCTCGTGCAGGCCGCCGATCCAGCCCGGGCGTGATCGACCCCGTCCAGCTTGATCGTGCCGGAAGTGGGCCTTGCCAGGAGATCGGCCAGCCTGAGGAGCGTGGTCTTGCCGCATCCCGTGGGGCCTATGACCGCGCAGAACTCACCGCTGTCGACGGCGAAGGAGACCCCGTCCAGGAGGGTCTTCCTCCCGGCGGCCTTCGAGACCGACCCGAGCTCGAGCCTCATGCCCGCCGGGTCCCGAGCAGGTGTACCGCGAAGCTGACGATCAGGGCAAGGGTGATGAGGATCAGCCCCAGGGCTATGGATTCGGCCGTCTCTCCCTTGCCTATCCCCAGGGAGATGGCCGTGGTCAGCGTCCTCGTGCGCCCGGCGATGTTCCCGCCGACCATCATCGCCGCGCCGACCTCGGAGATGGCCCGGCCGAAGGACATCAGGAGGGCCGAGACGATGGCCATGCGGGCCTCCCTGATCACCACCAGGCCTGTCTGGATCCGCCCGGCCCCGAGGGCTCGCACCGTATCCTCCACTTCGGAGGGTATGCCCCCCAGTGCGGACATGACGAGCCCCAGCATGACCGGTGCGATCAGGACGACCTCGGCGATGACGATCGCCCGCGTCGAGAAGAGGAGCCCGAGGAAGCCGAGAGGTCCCATCCTCGACAGGAGGAGGAACACGATGAGCCCGGCGAAGACCGTGGGCATGCTGTAGAGGGCGTGGATGACGCCGGTGAGGAGTCTCTTCCCCGGGAAGGAGGCAAAGTGGATCAGGCCGCCCAGCGGGACGAAGAGCAGCATGGAGAAGATGGTAGCGGCGGCGGAGACCGCCAGGGTCCTCAGGGTGATCTCCATCACCACGGGATCGCCCGTGGCGATGAGCTCGAGGGCTATCCCGAAGGCCTCCGCCAGCCGCTCCAAGCTGTTTCTAGAGGTCCTGGCCGGCGCAGGGGGTGAAGAGCTGCCTGCCCCAGGTCTCGACGCCGTAGGAGCCTATGAGTTCCTGGATCTCGGGGGAGGTCAGGAACGTCACCATGTTGGCCGCCATGGCGGAGTCGCGTGCAGCCGCCAGCGGTATGACGGCATAGACGTTCCTCATCGCGTCGCCCGAGCCGACGAGGATCTCGAGGTCCACGTCGCCCTGGTAGGCCAGGAAGGTGGCGATGTCGGAAAGGGCGTAGCCGCGCATCTCGTCGGCCATGTTGAGGGTCGGGCCCATGCCCGCGGCGGCCTCGACGTACCAGTCGCCGGCCGTCCTCACGTCCTCGTAGTCGTATCCTGCGGCCGCCCAGAGGCGCTGCTCCTGGGCGTGGGTGCCGGACTCGTCTCCGCGGGAGATGAAGGGCACGGTCGTGTTGTCATGGATGGCCGTAAGCGCGGCCTCGGGGGCGAGGTCCCTGATGCCGGCGGGGTCTTCGGACGGGCCCACGATGACGAAGAAGTTGTAGGCGAACGGGGTCCTGGAGAGGCCCAGGCCTTCGGCCACGAACGGTTCCTCGCGGGCGCGGTCATGCACTACGATGACATCGACGTCCCCGCGGGTGCCCCACTCCATCGCCTTGCCGGTGCCGGCATAGAGGATGTCGAGCTCGACGCCGTACTGGTCCTCGAACATCGGCTCGAGATAGGCCCAGAGGCCCGTGTCGTACAGGCTCGTGGTCGTGGCGACGAGAAGCCTGTCGACGCCCTCGCGCGGGGGATAGGCCTCGGTCGGGGCCGCGGCGGTGGAATCGACGGCAGCGCTGTCGGCCGGTACGACCGGCTGGTCGGCGGGCGGCTGCTCGCCGCAGGCGGTGAACATCAGAGCCATGGCCATCAGGGCGCCGGCCGGGAGAAGCTTCCGGGACATGGACCCTCCTCTTCTGTCGTTTGGACCGGACCGCGGTCCCGCCAGCCAGGAGAGGGAGGATGGACGCGATCGAACGGTGGAGGAGCCACCTGCACTGGATCGATCGGCGTCCGTTCCCTTTCCGAACACGGGAGGCGCAGGCGTTTCCCCCTGCACCCTGCCGCCCCGGCGTCCATGGCGTGCGCTTTAGGACGAGGGGGTCGGGAAGCGGTCGCTTTCGCAAGCTATACTCCATGCCCGGACCGGTCGCAAGCGGTTCGCGCAGGGAACGGCGGGAAGCCATATTACGGCTTCCCCGGGAGGCGACATGAGGGAACGCATAAGGAACTTCTGCATCATCGCGCACATAGACCACGGCAAGTCGACGCTCGCCGACAGGCTGCTGCAGGCCACCCACACCGTGACGGACCGCGAGTTCCACAACCAGATGCTCGACTCGATGGACATCGAGCAGGAGCGCGGGATCACGATAAAGAGCACTGCGGTCACCATGAGGTACACTTCGGCCGACGGGCAAGACTACGTGCTCAACCTGATCGACACGCCCGGCCATGTGGACTTCTCCTACGAGGTCTCCCGCGCTCTTGCCTCCTGCGAGGCCGCCCTGCTCGTGATCGATGCCGCCCAGGGCGTCCAGGCGCAGACCCTCGCCAACCTCTACAAGGCCATGGAGCAGGACCTCACTGTCATACCGGTGATCAACAAGATAGACCTCCCCTCGGCGAGCATAGCCGAGGTGATGGAGGAGATCGACCACGAACTCGGGCTCGACCCCGACGACGCCGTGCTCGTGTCCGCGAAGACGGGGCAGGGGATACCCGGGCTGCTCGAGACGATCGTGAAGAAGGTCCCGGCCCCCTCGGGCGATCCGGACAGGCCTCTCCGGGCCAGGGTCTTCGACAGCTTCTTCGATCCCTACAGGGGCGTGGTCGTCCACTTCAGGGTGGTTGACGGCATCCTCCGGAAGGGCTCGCACATCAGGATGATGGCGCCCTGCGCCGACTACCGCCTCGAAGAGGTCGGCCACATGAAGATCTCGCGCGAGCCCTGCGACGACCTGGAGGCCGGCGAGGTTGGATATCTGATCGCCGGGATAAAGTCGGTGGGCGACGTCAGGTCCGGAGACACGGTCACCGACGCCTCTGCACCCGCGTCGGAGCCCCTGTCCGGGTACGCCGAGGCGAAGCCCGTCGTGTTCTCATCGATCTTCCCGGTCTCCACCGAGGACTACGAGGATCTGGCGGTATCCATCGAGAAGCTGAAGCTGAACGACGCCTCGCTGGTCTTCGAGAAGGTCAACTCGGCCGGCCTCGGTTTCGGTTTCAGGTGCGGGTTCCTGGGACTCCTGCATCTCGAGGTGGTGCAGGAGAGGCTGGAGCGGGAGTTCGACCTGTCGCTCGTCCTCACCGCCCCTACGGTGCTGTACCGTGTTTTCATGAACTCCGGCCAGATGATCGAGATAGACAATCCCCTCCACTATCCCGATCCGTCGCAGATCGACCATGCCGACGAGCCCTACATCAGGGCGTCGATCATCATGCCCGACCGCTACATCGGCCCGGTGACGGCCCTGCTCAGGGACAGGCGTGCCGAGGACTACAAGTCGGTCTACGTCGGGAAGCAGCGCGTCGAGGTGACGGCCGAACTGCCCCTGGCGGAGGTGGTCTACGACTTCTACGACAAGTTGAAGTCCGTGACGCAGGGCTACGGGTCGTTCGACTACGAGCCATCCGGGTACAGGAGGGGCGATCTCGTACGGCTCGACATCCTCGTGAACCACGAGAGGGTGGAGGCGCTCTCGATCCTCGTGAACAGGGAGAGAGCAAGGGAGTGGGCGGTGCGCGCCTGCGAGAACCTCGCGAAGGAGATCCCCAGACACCAGTTCAAGGTCCCCGTGCAGGGGGCGATAGGCGGCACGATCATCGCGAGGGAGACCATCCAGGCCTTCCGCAAGGACGTGACGGCCAAGTGCTACGGCGGTGACATCACCCGCAAGCGCAAGCTCCTGGAGAAGCAGAAGGAGGGCAAGAGGAAGATGAAGATGGTCGGATCCGTCTCCATCCCCCAGAAGGCCTTCCTTGCAGTCCTGAAGAGGGATGAGTAGCCGCCGGGCTTGAGTCCGGGGGAGTATTCGACAATAATTCCCTCGTGTCCGGCGGTTCGAGGGCCGGCCGGATCGCCCAGGGAGGTGGGTCATGGCAAAGAGCATGGATCGGGAGACCACCAAGAAGGATCTCAAGAAGGCGACGAAGTCCCTCAAGGAGAAGCGCGCCGACAAGAAGGCCAAGAAGGAGTCCAAGAAGGCGGCCCCCGTTCTCTAGAAGAGCGCATCCCCGCGGGGATGCCGTCCGAAAGCCCCGCAAGCTCACCGGACCGGAAGGGAAGAATGCCTGGCAACGATGGATGACAGGTTTTCGCCTACCGGTCCGTTTCTTCACGAGTATCTCACCGAGGAGACCCGGTTCGGGGTCTGGCGCCGCTATTCCCACCCGGGCGGAGCGACATATTCCGAATTCACCTCGCACGGTGAATTCCTCGGTTTCCCGATGATCCACATCACCAGGGGCGTATGCCCCGAGACCCGCAGGAGGAAGACGGCCAGGGGCTTCATCGCGATAGGCAGGAGGGCCTTCGGCTTCGTCGCGCTGGGCCAGATCGCGGTCGGAGTCATCGCGCTCGGCCAGGCGAGCCTCGGCCTGGTTTCGGCAGGACAGGCCGCGGGCGGGTATCTGGCGCTCTGCCAGGGCGGTTTCGGATGGCGTCTGGGCATCGGGCAGATGGTCGCCGGGGAGACTGCGATAGGCCAGATCGCCGCGGGGCGGTACGTCCTTGCCCAGATGGGCGTCGGAGAGCACGTCTGGTCGACGGAGACAGCCGATCCCGAGGCGGTCGCGTATTTCAAGGGCCTGATGGAAACCGTGTCCGCACGGCTGGGCATCTGAGTTGCCCGGAACGGCCGGCTCGCCGGGGCTGTACGTCCATGTGCCGTTCTGCCTGCGCAAGTGCAGGTACTGCGCCTTCTACTCGATAGCCGACCTCGACTCGGATTCGGCCATGCGCTTCGCGGGCGCCCTGCTGGACGAAATCCGGATGAGGCTCCCCCGGGAAACGGTGTTCTCCACCTTCTATGCCGGAGGGGGGACCCCCGTCCTGCTGGAGCCCTCCTACTGGAGCGAGGTCTTCGCCGCGTTCCCTCCATCCTCGCGGCTGGCCGACGACGCCGAGGTGACGATAGAGGCCAACCCTGCGGCGGTGAGCTCCCGGGATCTCCAGGACCTCAGGCGCACCGGCTTCAACCGCCTCAGTATCGGCGTGCAGTCCTTCGACGACGCCCTGCTCGAGTTCCTGGGCCGCGTGCACAAGGGGGCCCAGGCGGAGGAGATGGTGCTGGAGGCCCGGAAGGCCGGCTTCGAGAGCGTGGGGATCGACCTGATGTACGGGATCCCCGGACAGACCGCCGAAGGCTGGCTCACTGACCTCAGGAGCGCGATCGACCTCGGGGCCGGGCACATCTCGTGCTATGCTCTGACGGTGGAGGACGGCACGCCCTACGGCCACTCAGTGAGGATCGGAGGCGCTCCGGCACCTGACGAGCGCCTTGTCGTGGAGCTCTACGGGGTCACCGACGAATTCCTCGCCAAGGCCGGCTACCAGCACTACGAGGTCTCGAACTATGCCGCAGGGCGCAGGTGGCGCAGCAGGCACAACTCGGCCTACTGGAGCGGCGCACCCTATCTCGGATTCGGCCCGTCGGCCCACAGTTTCGACGGTGCTTCCCGCAGGAGCTGGAACAGACCCGGGCTCAACGAGTACCTGGCCGCGATCGAAGCCGGGCAGGTCCCCGAGGCCGGATCGGAGGAGCTCACCCCGAGCCAGATCCTCCTCGAACGGATCATGCTCGGTCTGCGCACGAGCGACGGTGTCGACCTCGAGGCCGCCGGCATGTCGGGCGGCGCCCCGGAGGTCGTGAAGACGATGCTGTCCAACTGGGTCTCGCACGGACTCTGCTCGGTGGACGGGCTCAGGATCAGACCCACGGCATCGGGCATGCTGATGGCCGACGGCATGGCGTCGTCGCTGGCAGCCGTGCTCGACCTCTAGCCGGTCTGGGAGTTTGACGACAACCTCCGGCTTGGCAATAATTCGGCTCCCTTCGGTGCCCCAGTAGCTCAGAGGATAGAGCGTCGGTTTCCTAAACCGCAGGTCGCCCGTTCGAGTCGGGCCTGGGGCACCAGGTTCTCCTCATCACTCTCAGACGCATCGGAAGTAGTTGATTCACATGCCACTTGGATTGTTCCAAGTGACTGCTTCTCCGTTGATGCTCTATGACGCGATTTCGCGCCAGATCCTGCTACAGAAGTAGAAGAGACACTTGTTGTTAGACCATGTTCGTTTCTGTTCCAAGTGCTCTGAGCAGTCTGAATACCAGCACTCGAGGGCTCCATGAGGCGGCACACTCTCATCAGTGGGGTTTCGATGGGGCTGAGCTCACCCTCGCGGGAGATAGTGATCCGGTTGGGGAAAAGAGCTGACTGCAGTGCGATCTGGCTTTCCAGGTCGAGTCTCGGCCAGAGCGCAGGCGCCCGTTGGATCATCCCGAGAGCCTTCTTGACATCCTTCTCGGTGATCTTGTCCAAGTTGGCGAGCTTATGAGCCCTCGCCTCGAGGTCCTGGATTCGCTTCATCAGTTCCTCTTCAAGCATCTTGTACGCTTCTTCTGAGATAACACCGGAAGCCATCTTCTGGGCGATGCCAGCCAGATCCAGCTTGGTTTTCCGAACGTCCGATTGAACTCGCTCCCGCATCGTACCTGTGGAAGCGATCTGTTCTTTCATGACCCATCTGATGGCTCTTTCCAGGAGAACCAGGACCGCCTTCGGAGGGACGTGCCTGTTCAGTTGCTCGATGAAACGGTCATGCAGCAGGTCGGCTGTTATGTTCACGCACCCGTTTCGCCAGCATCTGTAGTTCCCGTACTTCTTGGGCTCCCTCTCATTGTTCTGGCTCTCATGCTTCCTCACATAGCCGTTCGTGCTGGGGCTTCCTGTTATCCCCGAGCCGCAGTTCTCACAGCGAACGAACCTGCGAAGAGGGAACTCATCCCTGTCCGATATGTGTGGTACTGCTTGTGGGGAGTTCGCGAAGTTCAGAGACCTCTGGACCTGCTCAAACTCCACCTCGGTTACAATGGCCCGGTGGTTCCCGGGGATCCAGTTCTCCCCCTCGACACGCACCAGCCCAGCGTAGAACCTGTTCGTCAGAATTCGGTGGACTGTGTCCTTGTCGATGGGCTTGTCTCGCCGATACCGCATCGGTGCCCCCTGGGCTGCAGCCATATCGCGAATGGTGAACATCCGATAACCCTGGAGAGCTAGTTTCCAGATCAACTGAGCATAGGGGAAGAGCTCAGGGTCTTCGACAGTATCCCGTCTGAAGTCTGTCGTGCCAGGAACCTGCCTTGGAGACCCCTTGATGTGTCCGTAAGGAGGGTTGCTGGTGTAGTCACCATTCTCCCGAGCAGTCTTCATCCCTCGCTTCGTACGCTCGATCCCTTGAAGTGCGTATTCCTCGTTCTGTGCTTCCTTCATCGCCAGCTGTGTTTCGCTCATCTCCTCCATCTTATCGGTGACGGAGCAGACAGTGATCCCGAGACCCTTCAGGAATGTCCGAGTCAAGGCAGAGAAGATCGACTGCCTTGCGAATCTGTCACTGCAGTAGACCATGAAATGCGAGACCTTGTCGGCATTCAGGATGGCGTACTCTATCGCCTCCTTGAAGCCGGGTCTGTCCAGTCTCCGCCCAGATACACCCTCATCGCTGAAAAAGGCGTCATTGATGAACGGGATGCCCTTCTCTTCGATCCTGCGCAGTGACTCCCGCCTCTGATCGGCCAGACTGTTGGTATCGACCTGATCCTGGGTTGAAACTCGAACGTAGATGATCGCCCCATCAGAGCGAGGCTGAGTTCTAAGCTTCTTGGTCCTCTCCTCGAGATACATCAGCACGTCGACGAGATCGCCGAACTTGCCAACCAGTTGCTTGTTCGAGTACTTAGTCATCGTTTTCTTCGGTTCGTTTTCCTACGTTTCTGATGGCTCGACTTTTCGCTCTTCCTCGGGGGCTTCTTCACCTTCGATGATAGCCCGGTGTTCTGCGTCAGGTCCACAGATGTCTGAGCGATCAGAAGGATGTCACGAAGGAAGGCGTCCAACAGACTGTCAGGGATCTGTTTCCCCGTCAGCCCCAGGATTGTTCTGGCTTCACGTCTGGAAATCCATGCATCGCATGAACCTTGAGAGTCGGATGGAGGATCGGCCACAGATCGGTCTGGGAAGGGCTCGGCGATCTCCAGAGTGGCACTCTCGCTGCCTTCGACTTCCGCGGACTCCGCCAATGGCGGTTTCTGTTTCTCTGCCAATCCCTAGCCGTCCTCGTGTGCTCAAGGCTCTGTACGACACTGTGCCGAGATGCATGACGACTCCGTTCGTGCGGCGCGGACAAACGCCCGGACGCACCGGTTTCGGTTTCAGTTTCGGGATTGGTTTCTGTTTCGTGTCCGAGTAGTGGACCGACGGGAGGAGCATCGCCCTCAGTGCAAAGATCGCATCGGTACGAATCGCGGTCAATACCTCTATAACCGAGAGTAGCAGATGATTTCCTTGAGATTGTTGGGTTGACTCCTGAGCCGCTCTCCACTGCAGAATGGAACCCACCATTGAATCGCCCCGAGGTCGCCGGAGGCTCAACAAGATGAGAAGATGGGGCTCTGGCGAATCAGAGAAGGTATCCGCTCGAGGTTCGTGAGCGGGCCGTGAGGCTCGCTCATGGGAACCCCGGGGAGTACGATTCGGAGTGGTCGCTATGTGGAGGCTGTCTATCGGAAGGTGATCACGAAGGGAGTCCATCCCTCTCAGATGCACTCCTGAGTGTGAAACTCACGACTCCCATTCTCATGATGCTAAAATGGGAGCTCGAGATTCGTTCATTCTAGTCTATCGTGATGCATCACAGGGATATATACCAGACTCTGTGCTAACGGGAAGGAGCCTTTATCTCGATGCTTCATAACGGAAAACACGGGATGTGCCCGTCAAGGTACCATCTGAAATTCTTCAATAGATCAGGCTCCTGTTCTGGGCATCAAATGAGTCAACACAAACTGTGGCATTGCAACACTTTCTATTGCTACCCGGTTAGGTTCAGTACCTGTTGATCTTCTACTCCGAGCGTACTAACCAAAGCAAGCATCGAGTCTCAAGTCAGAAGCGTGAGCGACTCCTACGACAATGCTCTTGCCGAGAGGATCCTCGGACCGATTGGGAACATCCCTCCGATCGAGTTCAAGAACCTGCACTATCAACGCAAGGATCTTCTGGCCATGGCGGTCGGCGACACGTGAACAGCTCTCCGGGAAACCGGGGCGATTCATGCGAGCTGTTTCCTGGTTGGCAGAAAACGTGCTCGACCGGGAATCCCCAAATCAGAAAGATGAGTTGCTCTTTCCACGAAATCGCACCATTTCTGAGACAAAATCCTACGTGCAAACTCTTATATGGCATCAACATAGGCCCTCCTCGCGCGCACGCGAACATGATTTTGCTCGTCTGGTGAGGCCGAAATCCGGGTAAAAGTGTCCAAACAGCCCCCTGTTCATTGTGGATCACGGGAGCATAACGGCCTCAAAACGGGAGATGACGGGCACATGACGGGAGCAGAAAAGGGGGTGACGAGCACATGACTCACTACTTTCCTGGTTCCTGAGCTCCTGAGACCCCCCTCGATTCAGTCGCCCTCCCTGGTCTTTGAGACTTCCATCTCTGCACTTGGTATGACTCTGGCTATCAACCTTCATCCGCTTCACGTCGCTCGTTCCTAGCCTTCTCCAGCTCCAATCAGGTACTGACCACGGTATAAAGGTAATGAGGGAAGATGTTGCTGCGCTTTCTATTTCCCACAAGGAGGTGTTCCTTGACCGTCATCCGGGCTCTCGTTGCACTCGTTGTCGCCGTTCTGGGAGAGTTGATCACCTACCTCGTTCGGAGGAGAACCCAATAGCTGTTTCTACGTGGAAGGAGTTGATATGAGCGAACCGAGAGCACACAGAGAGGAGAGAGCTTCCCTCCTCAGAACATCAGTCGCCAATGTGAATCCCTTTGCCCCTGTCCGTCTGTCCCCAGTCGCGGTCAACGGTTGTGCCGTTCCCCAGGTCGGGGTCGAGATCCTCAACGACGAGGGGGACTGGGAAGCCCTGAACATCCACAGCCAGGGCTACCAGCTCATCCCGAACACCCTCGTCCAGCAGGCTGCTCGGGAGATCACCTCCCGCAGCTCGATGAGTTGGACCGAGGAGAAGACGATCTGGACCGGACGCTTCCTGTCGATCCTCTACCGCTCGGACAGGATGGTCCAGCTTCCCGAGGTCGGGGATGCCGTCTCGCTCGGCCTGCGTGTCGAGAACAGCTACGACGGATCGGCGAAGTTCCGTCTGGCGCTCATGGCCTTCGTGCTGTCGTGCCGGAACGGCTTGATGAGCCCGAGGCTCTTCACGACCTACACGGTGAAGCACGACACGGCGAAGGAGTTCGACATCGAGGAGGCAGTCGGGATCCTGAACAGCGGGGTAGAAGCCCTAGAGGTCCTGGTTCCCAGGATCGCAGGGCTCTCCAGGATGCCCCTCACGGTCAAGCGGCTGTCCTCCGTCTCGAGGAACATCGAACTGCCGAACCGTGACTGGGGTCACGTCCTCCAGCAGCTCGAGCCCGCCAGGACCATGTGGGACCTGATGCAGGCTATCACCCACAGAGTCACCCACAACACCCGTGGCCGGAGCCTCATCACCACCAGCGAAGAGGTAGGGGACTACTTCCTGTCCCGCCTGGCTGCCTGACAAAAACAGTCTAGTCAGGTCAGCCTCTCGATCTATCTCGTTGTCATACAACATCATCTCAGACCGAACAATTTGTCAGGTCTGAGCATCCTGTTGATAGACATGTATATGCTCAGGTGTCATTTCAATTGACATCCGAAAGGAGTTCAGGCTTTGGCTACCCGCACCGCGTTGGCCCGGACCAGGCGCCCGGGCCTTCTCATACCCTTCGCCGAATACCTGGCTGCTCCGGGCATCCACTTCTCGACGCTCCGGTACATGGGGCAGAGTCCGCTCCACTACCGGCATGCGGTCGACTGCCCTCCTACCGAGACCCAGGCAATGCTCCTGGGCAGGGCGACCCACACG
>JAUCPW010000030.1 GCA_030373045.1 Candidatus Fermentibacter sp. | reverse complement strand
TCGCGGAGGATCTTCTCAATCCGCGGCTGGATGTCGCGCGTGCCCGTCTGACGCAGGAACACACCCACGAACCGCGCCTGGGCCAGCTCATCCCGCACCAGCTCGACCAGCCACTGCTCCTTCGGGTACAGCCGCTCTTCGCCCAATCCCGGCATGTCGTGCACCGGGATTTCGATGAACGTCTCACTCTCGCGGTCGAGACGCCGCCGGTGGATCACCCGCTCACCCCGGAAGGGCGCGGTCGGCCAGGCCAGCAGCGTCTGGAGGTAGCGCCCCAGGAAGCTGGCGTCGCCTTCCATCCGGCACTGGAACAGGTACGTGCCCAGCCTGTCCCTGGCCCGCTGGTAGTGCCCGGCCATATCGCCATCCATCGGGATGGGCACCGGAATCTCCTCGAAGTCCGGCATGTCGCGTCCCACATCCTGCAGGCCCACGAACACGGTGTGGTCGATGATCTCCCGCACCAGCAGCGGCGAGCAGCCCGGCGCTTCCTTCGGCTTCTGTTCCACCCGCCGTTTGCCCGTGTAGCGTCCGCCCTTGTCGTACTCCGGGCGGTATTCCACGATCCGCTCCAGCGCCCCCATGTCGCGCACCCAGGCCGCCTGGCCCCTGAGCCCCCAGGGGTAGTGCTGCCTCACCCTGGGATTGAACGTGAACTCCAGCCCGTACAGGCTCGAAGCCGTGCCCCCGTACAGCGTCCCGGTCAGGCCGACCACCTTCTCCGCCGTCTGGGCCAGCTTCATCATGGCCGCGCCCTGGTCCGTGCTGGTCGACTTGGCCTCGTGCACCTCGTCGCACAGGTACAGATACACCCGCTCCGGGAACACCGTCGCGATGTACTCCGCCAGCGGCAGCCGCGGATTGCGTCTGGCGTACTTCTCGCCCGGCCTGGGCGCCGAGAACGTGCGGCTGGACTGCCACAGGGGCGCGCCGCATGTGGGACATTTCTGCGGAGCGCGAGACAGCCAACTCTCGTCGGCGATGACCGGCTCGCCGTTCCTGGCCCGGGTGACCATCGCCCCGCACGACGGACAGACGGGGACCCGGAGCGAGACGATCCGCTCGCCGCTCAGGGTCTCGGGGCCGGTCGCGTCCCGCCCCC